>CAZXHP010000005.1:0-1714 GCA_964639655.1 uncultured Mariniphaga sp. | reverse complement strand
AAAGTATGGCTGGACAATGAACTGATCATTCCGGGAACCAACAACAATAAAACTTTGCTGCCCAAGGAGGCCGACCCTTACGATGAAAACAGTTACTCAGCTTATTCATCGAATATTTATTCCCCTGCAAAAATGCAAAACGAGGTGCTCGGTTTTATCCGGGAAAACAGGGAACGGCCATTTTTTATGTATTACGCAACACCCATTCCGCATACAGCATTGCAGGCCCCCAAACGCCTGGTAGATTATTATCATGATAAATTCGGAGAGGAAGAACCTTATCTCGGAGAGAAAAACTACTTCCCTGTACGCTATCCGCGTGCAACTTATGCTGCCATGATTACTTATCTCGATGAGCAGGTTGGAGAACTGGTTTCAGAACTAAAAAACTTAGGGTTGTATGAAAATACCCTTATTATATTTACAAGCGATAATGGTCCGGCAAATATGGGAGGCGCCGATCCGGTATGGTTTGATAGTGCCAAACCATTTAAATGTGGCCCCGGATGGGGGAAAGGCCGCCTTACAGAAGGAGGAATCCGGGTTCCGATGATTGCACATTGGCCCGAAAAAATAGAAGCCGGCTCCGAAACCGACCACATTTCAGTATTTTATGATGTTCTGCCTACATTATGTGATGTTGCAGAAATAGAATCTCCAAAATATACTGATGGAATTAGTTTTTTACCAACCCTCTTATCCAAAAAGAATCAGCAAAAACATAACTTTCTGTATTGGGAATACCCGGGTGCAGGAGGCCAGCAGGCTATTCGTATGGGAAAATGGAAAGGTATTCGCAAAAACATTCTTAACGGTAATTTACAGGTTCAATTGTATAACCTCGAAAACGATATCCGGGAACAGGAAGATATTTCCGGTCAACATCCCGAGATTGTTCAACAGATAGAAACCATTTTTGAACAGGAACATGAAGTTCCTGAAATTGAAAAATTCAAAATGCCTGCCCTGGGTGATTAACAGGTAAAGGCTGGTAAAATAAAAATTAAAGTTGAAGTAAGCATATTATGAAGTTAAATGTAAAAGAAGCCCTGGCATCGGCACGTGAAACCCGGGCATTGAAGATCGGACGGAATATTTTAGACCAGGTCCCTTTGTTGTTCAGGAAAACATTTGAAGGGAAAAAAGCAATTGTAGTTTGTGACTCCACCACATGGGAAGTCGCAGGAAGCGATGTGCAGAGACATTTAAAAGGAGCCAATATTGATTGCATCAACCCGTATGTTTTCGACAATCCCAAACCGTATGCAGGTTTCGAAAACGTTTTAAAACTTGAAGAAGCTTTAAAAAATAATGAAGCCGTCCCCGTGGTGGTGGGTTCAGGTACGCTGAACGATTTAACCAAATTAGCTTCCGCCCGCACAAACCGGCCGTATATGTGTGTAGCCACTGCTGCCTCGATGGATGGATATACGGCATTTGGAGCATCCATAACTTTTGAAGGGGCAAAGCAGACTTTTTCCTGTCCGGCACCGCAAGCCGTACTGGCCGACGTTGAAATCATCAGAAACGCTCCGGCTTTAATGACGGCCTCGGGGTATGCCGATTTGTTCGCTAAAGTTACCGCGGGCGCCGACTGGATTTTGGCCGACGCCTTTGAAGAAGAACCGATCGATCCGCGGGCATGGTCTATTGTTCAGGACGGATTGAAAGAAGCCCTGGCCAATCCCCGGGGAGCAAAAGAAGGCAAAGAAAG
>CAZXHP010000004.1:12408-59227 GCA_964639655.1 uncultured Mariniphaga sp. | reverse complement strand
GTTTGTCTTATAATTGATATTAAGTTAAATAAAATATATTTAAAAAAAGGAGTGAAAAACACCCCTTTTCAGTTCATTTTATGATTGTCCCAACTTATCGAGCATCCTGTTGTAATTTTCCATGTCTTTCAACCTGTAATAAAGGTTTTTCAACGATTCCATGGTCATGTTGTCATCGGGTTTAAGCTCATGACACTTTTCCATGTATGGTAAAGCTTCTTTAAACCATTTATCTGCTTTCTTTAATTCAACTTCGTAAGCTTCATTGTCGCTAGTCGGAATTGAATTGGCCACTTCAATTTGTTTTACACCTTTGTTATAGTACAATGCACCTAAATTGTAATAGGCATTAAAAAACGTTTCATCGTTTTCAATTGCATTTTCGTATGCTTCGATGGCATTTTCTTCATTTTCAACTTTTTCATACAATGTACCCTGTGCAAAATAGAACGTTGCATTTCCGGGATCCTGCTGGATGGCCATATCCAGATATTTCATGGCGTCTTCTGTTTTATCCAAATCCAGGTAAATCTGAATCATACTGGTAAGAATGGTATTATCTTCCGGGTATTTTTCAAACCCTTCCTGTAAAGCGCCTAAAGCTCCCAAAGTGTCTTCTTTCAACTGATATGCGTTGGCAATAAGGCTATAAGTTCTTGACTCGTTGTAACCATATTTTGCAGCTTCTCTATAATATTCAATGGCTTTGTCGTAATTTTCGGCATTGTAAGCAGCCAAACCTGCATTGAAAATAATAACTGTATCTACAGCTTCAGGATTATCTTGTTTGATTATATCAATGTTTTGAACATCGAGAATATGTTCAAACGATCGCAATGCCTGTGCATAGTTTTCATCGTTAAATGCTTCTACCGCCTGATTGGTTAAGTCATTGGTCAGCAACGTCAGTTTTACTTTAACACTGTTTTCAAACCTTCCTTTATCATCCAGTTCCAGGGCTTTTTTGTAGGATTTGAGTGCTTCTGACAGCGGATCTTCGGTAAGTTTTTTAATCGCTTCGTTATCTGACTGATATACAGCCTGGTAAACCTCTCCCCTTACTTCCCAGGTACGCGGCCAGCTAATGGTTTTGTCGGCTTTTTCGTGAGTAGGATCAATTGCCTGATTAATATTTTCCAGCGCTTCTTCCAGTTTGCCGGTATCTTTCAGGTTTTGTGATTTGGTAACCAAACCTTTCTGGCCGCAACCTGAAAAAACAAAGGAAACCAGAACCATAAAAATCATTACTTTTTTCATTACCTATAAATTTTAAATTAATTTCGACACAAAAATATTACGAAATCTAGTTTATTCAAATATCCTGACCAAATATTCAACAATTTATTCTTGATCTAAGTTATTTTCTTCACTGTCGATATCCTCGTCAACCGGATTGTCATTTGTTTCAGAATCAGTATCCACCCCCCTGTCGGTATCAACCATTTCATCGATTACCTCTTCTTCTACCGATTCGTTTACAACACGTGCAACCGAAGCAATACTGTCGTCGCCTTTCAGGTTAATTAATCTGACTCCCTGGGTTGCCCTGCCGAGCAGAGAAATAGAAGCTACCGCAAGTCTGATTGTTAATCCATGCTCTGTAATAATCATCAAATCATTTTTATCCGAAACGCTTTTGATGGAAATTAACCGGCCTGTTTTTTCAGTAGTATTCAAGGTTTTAACACCTTTACCACCCCGGTTGGTTACACGATAATCTTCTAATTTAGAGCGCTTTCCATATCCGTTTTCTGAAATTACAAGGATGTCTTCGTTTCCGTTTTGAAGGCAAACCATTCCAATAACTTCATCCTGCTCATTTGCCAGTGTAATTCCTCTTACGCCCGCGGCGCTGCGTCCCATGGGTCGCACTTTGGTTTCATTAAAACGAATAGCTTTCCCTGATTTTACGGCAAGCATAATTTCACTTTCGCCATTGGTTAAACGTGCTTCAAGCAATTCGTCGCCTTCCCTTATGGTAATTGCATTTACTCCATTCTGACGGGGTCTTGAATAGGCTTCCAGCGAAGTCTTTTTAATCATCCCTTTTTTAGTGGCAAAAAGAATATAATTGTTGTTGATAAATTCTTCGTCGGAAAGGGTTTTTACTTTTATAATAGCCAGCACTTTATCATCAGCGCCAATATTCAGTATGTTCTGAATCGCACGCCCTTTCGAAGCCCTTGTTCCCTCGGGAATCTGGTAAACTTTCAGCCAGTAACATCTTCCCTGCTCGGTAAACAGCAGCAGCGTGTTGTGCATAGAGGCGATAAAAATATGTTCGAGGAAATCTTCATCGCGGGTGGTACCTCCTTTGGAACCGACCCCTCCCCTTCCCTGCGTACGAAACTCACTTAACGGCGTACGTTTTATGTAACCCAAATGAGAAATGGTAATTACCATATCTTCGTCGGCATAAAAATCTTCGGGGTTAAACTCTTCTGCATTGGGAACAACTTCCGTCCGTCTTTCATCGCCAAATTTATTTTTAATTTCAAGAAGTTCATCTTTAATAATTTCCATACGCAGCGAAACGTCGGCAAGAATTTTCCTGTAGTGTTCAATTTGCTGCATAATGTCTTCGTATTCCTTCCGCAGTTTATCCTGTTCAAGGCCGGTTAACTGGCGCAGGCGCATGTCAACAATTGCCCGGGCCTGTATTTCGGTGAGTCCAAAACGTTCCGACAGTTTTTCACGTGCTTCGTCGGGTGTCGAAGAGCCTCTGATAATAGCAATTACTTCGTCGATATTGTCGCTGGCGATAATCAAACCTTCCAGAATATGGGCTCTTTTTTCGGCCTGCTCCAGTTCGTACTGCGTGCGGCGGGTAACCACTTCGTGGCGGTGGTTCACAAAATGCCTGATAATATCTTTCAGGTTGAGCATTTTGGGCCTTCCGTTTACAAGGGCAATGTTATTTACATTGAACGTAGTTTGCAGTGCGGTGTATTTGTACAATTTATTTAGCACCACATTGCTCATAGCATCTCTTTTTATGTCGTACACCACGCGCATTCCATCCCGACCCGATTCATCGTTTACATTGGAAATACCTTCAATTTTTTTATCGTTTACCAGGTCGGCGGTTTTTTGAATCATTTCAGCGCGGTTGACCTGGTAAGGGATTTCGGTTACAATTATTTTTTCCCGGTTCCCTTCATTTTCAATGTGCGCTTTTCCGCGTAAAACAATCCTTCCCCTTCCGGTTTCGTATGCTTCTTTTACGCCCTGGTAGCCATAAATAATTCCACCGGTCGGAAAATCGGGAGCTTTAATAATTTCAATTAATTCCGAAATTTCAATAGCGTTGTCATCAATATATGCAATAATGGCATCGATACTGTCAGAAAGGTTGTGTGGAGCCATATTGGTAGCCATACCTACCGCGATTCCGGATGCTCCGTTTACGAGTAGTTGCGGAATTTTTGTTGGCAGAACCGAGGGTTCAGAAAGTGACTCGTCGAAATTAGGTTGAAAATCTACGGTATTTTTATCCAGGTCAGCCAAAGTTTCTTCAGCAATTCTGGCCATTCTGGCTTCGGTATAACGCATGGCAGCAGGGCTGTCGCCATCAACCGACCCAAAGTTTCCCTGACCGTCAACCAACGGGTAGCGCAACGACCAGTGCTGTGCCATTCTGACCATGGTAAAATACACAGACGAGTCTCCGTGAGGATGGTATTTCCCTAAAACCTCACCAACAATTCTGGCCGATTTTTTATAGGACCTGTTGGATAAAATTCCCAAATCGTACATCCCGTAAAGCACCCTGCGGTGAACCGGTTTAAACCCATCACGAACATCGGGCAATGCACGTGAAACAATGACAGACATCGAATAGTCAATATATGCAGATTTCATCTGCTCTTCGATGTTAATCCGAATTATTTTTTCTCCTTCACTCATTATAATCTATCTGCTTTTAAATAATTTTCTACTCGTTTTAAAAACGACCCACAAAAATAGTAAAAATCAGCTGTCAAAAGGACATATCAGGTGTCGATTTATGAAAGGAAGCATGAGAAGATATCAACAAATTAACTGTCAATAATTCAGTAAACCAGTTTATTCCTTAAAAACTTCCCCGATGTTTATTAATTTTGCACAGGTATTTTAAGTAATTTAGTGGTTCAAACTATTAGGAATAGTTTTTGTTTAAATAGGTAAAATTTTAAAATGAATATGGATTCTCAATTTTCTCCAAGGATAAAAGATATTATTGGTTACAGTCGTGAAGAAGCGATTAGGCTCGGGAACGATTATATCGGGCAGGAACACCTTTTTCTGGGTATTTTAAGGGACGGCGAGGGTATTGCGACCGATATACTCGAAAACCTGGGCGTAAATCTGGCAGACATTAAACAGCTTATCGAAAAAAAAGTAAAAACAGATAAGCCAGTTAATGGAAATGCCGATTTAATGATGCTGAAATCAACCGAAAAAACCCTGAAACTTGTTTATCTGGAAGCCCGGTGGTTTAAAAGTCCGACAGCTAACAGCGGCCATCTGCTGCTGGCTATTTTAAAAGATAACGATAACATTGTAACACAACTTTTGGTAGAATTCGGCGTGAATTACTATATCGTAAAATCACAATTAAAAGACTACAAAAGTCCGGAAGCGCGGTCAGATTTTCCCGATAGTGACGACGATGAACCGGCTGGCGCATTTTCCCGCGGACCGGGTGGCGGACCGGGGCCCAAAAAAGGTGCTGCTCCCAAATCCGATACGCCTGTTCTCGATAATTTTGGAATTGACATTACCAAACTGGCCGAGGAAAACAGCCTCGATCCCATTGTCGGTCGCGAAAGAGAGATTGAACGGCTTGCCCAGATTCTAAGCCGAAGGAAAAAGAACAATCCTATTTTGATTGGTGAACCGGGTGTGGGAAAATCTGCCATTGCAGAAGGACTTGCACTGCGTATTGTGGGTAAAAAAGTGTCGCGCATTTTGTTCGACAAACGGGTGGTAAGTCTCGACATCGCCTCAATTGTGGCCGGTACAAAATACCGCGGACAGTTTGAAGAACGGATGAAAGCTATTCTGAACGAACTGACCAAAGTAAACAATGTGATTCTTTTCATCGATGAAATTCATACCATTGTCGGCGCCGGCGGAGCAACAGGTTCGCTCGATGCGGCAAACATGCTGAAACCCGCGCTGGCAAGAGGCGATATTCAGTGTATCGGAGCTACTACCCTCGATGAATACCGGCAGCACATTGAAAAAGACGGTGCGCTGGAACGCCGGTTCCAGAAAGTAATGGTAGAACCTACTTCGGTAGATGAAACCATAGAAATTCTGAATAATATTAAAAGCCGCTACGAAGACCATCACAATGTAAATTATACGCCAAAAGCCATTGAAGCGTGCGTGAAATTAACGGCAAGGTATATTTCTGATCGCTATCTGCCGGATAAAGCTATCGATGCCCTGGACGAAGCCGGTTCGCGGGTTCATATTTCCAATATCAATGTTCCTGACAGAATTGTAAAACTGGAAGAAAAAATAGAACAAACAAAAGAGGAAAAAATAGCTGCTGTAAAAAGTCAGAATTTTGAACTGGCTGCCAATTTCAGAGATAAAGAAAAAAATCTGCTCCAGTTACTTGAAAAAGAAAAGGAAAACTGGGAGAAAGAATTGATAAACCACCGCGAAACGGTTGATGAAGAGAAAGTAGCCGAGGTTGTCGCTATGATGTCGGGTGTTCCTGTTCAGCGTATTGCACAGGCCGAAGGAAAACGCCTGATGAACATGGAAAAGGATTTAAAAACGAAAGTTATCGGGCAGGAAGAAGCCATTCAGAAAATTGTAAAAGCCATTCAGCGCAACCGCGCCGGACTGAAAGATCCCAACAGGCCCATCGGTTCATTCATATTCTTAGGGCCTACAGGAGTTGGAAAAACCCAGCTGGCCAAAGTTTTGGCGACTTATTTGTTCGACAGCCTGGATTCACTCATCCGAATCGATATGAGTGAATACATGGAAAAATTCTCGGTGTCGCGGTTGGTTGGAGCGCCTCCCGGGTATGTGGGTTATGAAGAAGGCGGCCAGTTAACTGAAAAAGTAAGAAGAAAACCGTATTCAGTGGTATTGCTCGACGAAATGGAAAAAGCGCACCCTGATGTTTTCCATATTCTGCTTCAGTTGCTGGACGAAGGGCGTTTAACAGATAGTTTGGGACGAAGTGTAGATTTTAAAAACACTATCATTATTATGACTTCCAACATTGGTACACGACAACTGAAAGACTTTGGAAGGGGCGTCGGTTTTACCATCAATAAATCTGCGGAGTCTGACAATGAACATGCGAAATACGTTATCCAAAAAGCACTTAAAAAGGCATTCGCCCCTGAATTTCTGAACAGAATCGATGATGTGGTGATGTTTAATCAGCTGGATAAAAAACATATTCACCAAATTATCGATATCGAAATTAAAGATCTGTATAACCGTGTTGAAGCGTTAAATTACAAACTCAAAATTTCGCCGGCTGCAAAAGATTTTCTTGCAGAAAAAGGATACGACCCGCAATTTGGAGCGCGCCCGCTAAAAAGAGCCATTCAAAAATACCTGGAGGATGAAATGGCTGAAATTATTATAAAAGCCAGTATTACCGAAGGAGATACCATATCGGTAGGCTACGATAAAAAGAATGAAAAGCTTCAAATACGAATACTTTCGGGTAAAAAGGAATTGAGTAACAATTAGAAAAAAGCCTGGTTCGCCGGGCTTTTTTTATGGCATATACTTAATGGTAAACAGGCAAATATCGTCAGTTTGAGGACTGTCACCCCTGAACTGTTCCAGATTTTCATACAGTTTTTTAACTATTTCTGAAGGCGCCCTGTCTGCAAGCGTTACAAGATTTTCCCTGAATCGTTCGGTACCATACTGGTTTTTCCGGCTATTCAGCAATTCTGTCACTCCGTCTGTGTAAAGTACAAGGGTATCTCCTTTTCCAAGTTTAATACGCGTATCTTTATATTCTTTTTCAGGATAAAGTCCGAGCGGTAATCCGTGTGCTTCGTGCAACTCATTGATATTCCCGTCGGGCTTCAATATATACGGAAAATCATGTGCAGCATTGCAGTAGTTCAGTACACCCGATTTTAAATTTAGCACCCCCAGAAAAAGGGTAAGAAAATACTGGTGTTTGTTACTTGTACTCAATTCAATATTGGCGTCGCTCACAATCTCTTTTGCCTTTTTGGGTGAAGTTGCTTTGTTTCGGATTATTGTCTGGGCAACACTCATAAATATGGCCGCAGGAATTCCTTTTCCTGAAACATCGCCAATGGTAAAAACCAGATTTTCATCGTCAATAAAAAAATAATCGAATAAATCGCCGCTAACTACCCGTGCAGGTTGATAAATGGCATACAAATCAATATCATTTCTGTTAGGAAATGCAGGAAAATCTGTTTTTATCAAACTCCGCTGAATTTCCGAAGCCTGCTGTAAATCCTGCTTGCGACGTAAACTGTTTAGTTCCTCCTTTTCACTGGCTATCCGGTACTGATCGAACCATTCTTTCAGGAACTCAAGCGTATCAGAAACCCTTTTTACTTCATCCAGCGTCCCGTTTTTTTCTTCTGTACCGCTTAAGGCGGATAATCTTGAAGTCACATCGCTCAGTGGTTCAATCAATTTCCGTGTGATAATAAAAATGATAAAAAAGATTAAACCAATTCCGGCAAGGGCAAAAAGTACAAGGCGCATTGTCAACCAGATTAATCCACCGAAAAGTTCTTTGTAGGGCATAATAAAAATAAGAAACCATCTCTCCTTATTGGTTGGAGTATAATAAACCCAACTTTTTTCAAAATTAAGGATTTCGGGATAAACTATGGCGGAGCCGGTTTTTCGGTTTTGAAGAATTTCACTCAGGTTTATTTCGGTGTGATTGATTGATTTTGAAGGAAGTGAAAGTACATTTTGTTTTAAAATCAAATCGGGGTTGGGGTGTGTAATATAGTCTCCTTCGTTTGTAATCAAAAAAGCGTATCCTCGTTCACCAATTTCCATCTCGTTGATGTCGTTATTGAGCTCGGTTAATGAAAGTTCACAAATTATGTATCCGGCGCCAACTTCCGGTTTGTCTGGCTCTGTATTAACAACCGGAATATAAAAGGAAACAACTACATTTCCTTTGCTGTGACAGCGGTAAGGCTCTGTCCACCCGGGTTCTGCCGATTCAGCAACAGCATCGAACAACTCTTTTTCTTTTTGACAGTAGAATACAGGTTCTTTATCTTTTCTGAATATAAAATCATCATTTTCGTCGTGGAATATATAATAGTGGTTGAAAGAATGATGAACAGATGCGTCTAATTTTACATGAATGGCATTCAAAAACGGATATTTTCTCATTGTACGCGAAAGCAGTAACTCAGCATCGTCGTTTTTACTGAAATAAATAATTAGTTCCGCGATGTTCGATGCAACTTCCTCCGTAGTTATAACATTTTTGTTCACCAGCGAATTTATTTCAAGGCTCATACTAATTGCGGTGTCTTCAATATTCTGACGAAGCAAATTGCGGTTAAAAATATAGTTGGCTGTAATAAAAGCGATAAAAACAATTATAACAGCCAGTGATATATAGAGGGTTAAACGATAGGCTATGGATTTATTGAACATTCCTCTTTCTTTAAGTTGACAGTATCCAATTTAAGGAATATATTTCAAAATAAAAATTATTCTGTAAAATTTAACCACGATCGTGTTCCTTCAAATTGGCAAGTAAATGTGGACAGTTCGGCTGCTTTTTTCAATGCGCTCTCAAAATTTAATTTTGTTTGCAGAAAATAGTAACAAAACGCACCGTGAAAAAAATCTCCGGCCCCCAAGGTATCAGCCACTTTTACTTTTTTTACAGGTACTTCTCCCCTGCCCTTTTTAGTTTGAAATAAAATACTTCGACTTCCTCTTGAAATGGCAGAAAACCGAACACCTTTTTTCCGAATAAAATCGAAAACGTCGCCCGTTTCGACGCATTCCGGCGGAAAAAAATCGGCTGAAGCAATAACAACATCAGCAAAATTCAATAAATCAGCGTATTGTGGCTTCCAGCTTCCGCAATCCATTACCACCGGTATTTTGTTTTTCCGGGCCAGCCTGGCACATTCCAAAGAAAATTCAGGGTAAAAACCATCAAGTAAAACAATATCATAAACTGTTCGCTCAAATAATTTTTCTGCAGAAATTTCAGGCTGAACAGTTGCAGGAAAATGGGTGAAAATATTCCGGTCGCCATTTTGTTTGCTGGTAATTACCGCTGCCAGTACCGGATGTGTTTCCCGGGAAGCGGTTAAATCGGTAAACTCAATTTTGGTTTTATTAAAATCGTTTTGAATGAAACTTTTAAAAGGATTTTTACCAACCGCAGACACCAGATTTGCTCCTCCGTTTAAATGGGCAAAGGCCGCAGCTGCATTAGTGGCCGGTCCGCCAACCAGAATTTCGGGAGGTTCAGTTTTGACCTTTTTATTGGGCTCGGGATATTTATCCGTAAAAAATTGAATATCGATTGTGGTCAATCCGATAAAAAGTCCGTTTTTTTGCATAAAAAATAAAAAGGAGATGCATTGTTGAAACACATCTCCCCTGCTCTGTTTTTTTGTATAAAAAAATCACGTATTCATTGCGCCGCACACCTGAATCACCTGTCCGCTGACGTATGACGACAAGTCGGAAGCCAGGAAAGTAGCCACGCCTGCCACCTCTTCGGGTGTTCCGCCACGTTTCAGCGGAATAGAAGCTTCCCACGCCTTGCGGGCATCTTCCGGAATTTTTGCGGTCATTTCGGTAATAATAAAACCAGGTGCGATGGCATTTGAACGCACTCCGCGGGAACCCAGTTCGCGCGCTACTGACTTGGTAAAACCTATTATTCCGGCTTTCGATGCCGAGTAGTTGGCCTGACCTGCATTTCCGCTAACCCCAACCACCGAACTCATATTAATGATGGAACCCGAACGCTGTTTCAGCATGGTTTTCTGGGCAGCTTTTGTAAAGTTAAAAACCGATTTCAGATTGACGCTGATTACGGCATCCCACTGTTCTTCAGTCATGCGCATAAGCAGCGTATCTTTGGTAATACCGGCATTATTTACCAGCACATCGATGCGGCCAAAATCTTCCACAATCTGGTTCACAACCCGTTCAGTGTCGTCAAATTTACTGGCGTCGGAAGCATAACCTTTGGCTTTTACGCCCAGCGCCTGCAATTCGGCCTCGGTGGCTTTCATGTTTTCATCTTCAAACAAGTCGGTAAAGGCCACGTTGCAACCTTCCTGTGCATATTTCAGGGCAATGGCTTTTCCAATTCCCCGGGAAGCGCCGGTAACAATGGCTGTTTTTCCTTCAAGTAATTTCATGTTTATTAATTTTTGTTGCGCAAATATAACAGTTCTTCTTTTGAATTAAAACAATTCCTTTTCCAGGTTCGACAATACCTCCGAAGCCTTTCCCCTCAGGTGAATGTCAGTGACCGGCCCGGTGAACATGGTTTCTTCGGGGTTGATTTCAATGATAACAGCACCGCACTGCTTTGCAGTTCGTGGTACAAATGATGCGGGTGTAACTTCGCCCGTAGAACCGACGATTATACAAACATCGGCCTTTTCGGCATCGGCAAAGGAACTTTCATAGGCATTGGGCGGAATACCTTCACCGAAAAAGATAAAATCGGGTTTCAGAATTTCGCCGTCTTCGTCGCAGCGCGGCGGAATTTTTTTGAAATCGAATGCCTTCGAACTGAAAAGTTTTCCGCATTTCAGGCATTTCAGCCGTTTGGAATTGCCATGAAACTCATGTACTATTCTGCTCCCGGCCTGCTGGTGCAAATTGTCGATATTTTGAGTGACCAGCGATTTCAGCAGCCCTTCCTTTTCCATACGGGCCAGCACCTCGTGGGCTTTGTTGGGTTGGGCATCGGCAAAAAAATCGTAAAAAATTTCGCGAATATATATCCAGCACTCGTCCGGATTTTCGAGATAGTAACCCAAATCGAGTACTTCGGGGTTGTATTTATTCCACAAGCCGTGTTCGCCGCGAAACGGTGGAATGCCGCTCTCCACCGAAATGCCTGCCCCGGTAAAAGCCATCACAAATTTCGATTCCCGAATAATTTCTGCTGTTTCCCTGATTAATAAGTCCATTCAAGTAGTTTCTTAGTTATAAGACAAATTCCACATTTTTAATTCCGGAGCAAAGCATCCATTCTTTTTTCACCCGTGCCCTGTGTTCGACCTTCACAGCCTCTTTTTGCAGCTTTAGCATTTTATTCTTTTAATGGCTGAAGCCCTTTTTTTGGCTGCCTCTGTTCACCGGACTAAAGCCGCGGTGTAAAAAATCTATTTTTACAAAGGCGCATAAAAATATAGAATTTTTCGTGTACCCTGTTTCTTCTGCGCTAAAACTAATCAAAATAATTGGTATATCTTTGTAAAAAAGTTATGGAATATGCTCGATCAATCCACCATTTGTGCCATTTCGACCTCGCCTGGAAGCGGCGCCATTGCAGTCATCCGTCTTTCTGGAAGTGAAGCCGTTTCCATTGCAGATAAAATTTTTCACAGTCCGAACAAAACAAAAAAACTGGCAGACCAGCCGGCCAATACGGTGCATTTTGGGCAGATTGTGTTTAACAACGAAGTAATTGACGAAGTGGTGGTTGCGTTGTTTCGTGCGCCCCATTCATTTTCAGGAGAAGATATTGTAGAGATTTCATGCCACGGTTCGGTTTTTATTCAGCAAAAGTTACTGGAAATTTTGGTTGAAAACGGAGCACGGCTGGCCCGCCCCGGAGAATTTACCCAACGGGCATTTTTAAACGGAAAAATGGATTTATCGCAGGCCGAAGCGGTGGCCGACGTGATTGCCTCGTCGAATGCAGCGGCGCACAAACTGGCGCTGAAACAGATGCGGGGTGGTTTCTCAAAAGAGATAAACGATTTGCGCGGCCAACTACTTCACTTTACGGCTATGGTAGAACTCGAGCTCGATTTTAGTGAAGAAGACGTGGAATTTGCCGACCGCACCGAACTGCGAAAACTGGCCAAAAAAGTAGAGTCGTTGCTGCGGAAACTGAAAAATTCCTTTCAACTGGGGAATGTCATAAAAAACGGAATTCCGGTGGCTATTGTGGGCGAAACCAACGTGGGGAAATCTACCCTGCTGAATGCGCTGCTCAATGAAGACAAAGCCATTGTTTCCGATATTCACGGCACTACCCGCGATGTAATTGAAGATGTAGTAAATATTCACGGTACTGCTTTCCGGTTTTTCGACACCGCCGGAATCAGGGAAACCATTGACCACATTGAAAGCCTGGGGATTGAACGCACCTACCACAAACTGAGCGAAGCTACCGTGGTTTTGCTGGTGATGGATACCCAAAACCCCTACCCTGTGGTAAAAGGCCGCATCGACAAAATTCGCAAACGACTCACAGACGGCCAGCAACTGATTATTGTAGCCAATAAAACCGATATCGGGAAACCGGAAACCATCGATGAACTGAAGAAATTACCACTGCGGAAAAACGAAAACCGTGCATTTATTGTGGCCCGCGAAAAGCGCAATCTCGACGAACTGATTGACCTGATGGCTCAAGCTGTAAACACTGAAGTGCTGAACCGGGAAGATGTGATTGTTTCCAACGCCCGCCACTACGAAATCCTGAAAAACGCCCATGCCGCCATCGAACGCGTTTTAAGCGGCCTCGACACCGGCATTACCGGCGATTTTCTTTCCCAGGACATCCGCGAATGTCTGCACTACCTCGGCGAAATCACCGGCGAAATCACCACTCACGAAGTGCTGGGACATATTTTTAAGAATTTCTGTATCGGAAAGTGAATGAGACTCTTTTTTCAGAAGTGTAGCGAACTGAAAAAAGTTAGTCGAATTCATCCCGATGAGCGCAGCGATATCGGGATCTCATCAATTCGGCAATCATTTTTTAGAATCCAACTGAAGCGACCAAATTGATCAACCAATCCTTAACCCCGGCAAATCAATATGGTACATTTCCCATCCTCCATATTCTCCCGGCTTTAATTTAAAACAGCCGTCACCTTTAAAATCATAAGTTTTGCTACTGTTTTCGTATAAACCTCTGTAATGAATAGTAAACGTTACCTGGGCATCGGTTTTTTCCTGATTGATTTCAAAAGTGTTTTTGTTGTAGGTCACCACTTCAAACTTATCGAATGAATCAAGAAAATGGTTGATGCAGTCAATAACCTTTTGTTTATCTACTTTGTTTCCAACTGAATCCTTGTGATTATCGGTATCAACATAAAGCATATCGTAGCCTGTTCCACCAATGTTTTCCATCTTTGCCATTGTCATTCTGAAAAAATAATCAATGGCATCTTCGATGTCAAGTTTTGCATTAGGATGAAATTCTTCATAGGTAAAACAGCTCATCATTCCGGGTATTCGAATATCATCCATTTCTTCCTGAAACAGTTCTTCTGTAATAAAGCGGTATAATTCAGCGTCTTCAACTTCACAAAGCGTACTTAAAGAAACACCCTTTTCATCCATCAATTCATATAATCGCTCCAACTCTTTTGAGATTTCATGAGGTTTTAGTTCATCTTTGGTTTTGTATTCAGGCTTATCCATATATTCCCAAACAGTTGTGCGTTTTGCATTATCAAACTGTTTTTCAAACTCTTCGATTGAATTCAGCCACTGATTTTCCATATCCGGGGAAAGTTCACTGAACTCAGAAAAATGAGCTCCGTACTTTTTTTCAAGCTCCTTCTTTTTTAGCCCATTCTCAATTTTCCTGTCGTAATAATCGTCAGCTTTTTTACTCATTTTGAACGGTTTTACGTTTTCCTGATATTTTAAACGGTCTCAATCTAAGTTGTTAGCCTATAATTTCATGCGGTAATTTATCCCCAAAATGTGTATGGATGCTTTATCCGTGAAATAATCGTGAAGACGGAAATAAAGTCCGATGCGGTGAGGGCCCTTAAGTTTACGGGTAAAACCAACGTCGTATCTCAATTTGTGTGTTTCGTTTTTTGTTGTATTGTGAAAAAGTTCACAACTTACATACGGAGTTATCTTGTTCCCTTTTATGTTGTATTCCAGTTTTACCCGGGGCCTTAAAAAATTTTCGGAGACTTCTTCACCTTCTTCTGAAAAATTTGTATATCTGCCCCGGAGTGCCGCTTCAAAACGGCCGATGTCTTTTTTTATATGGGCATCGAAAGCATAACGGTAAAAAGTTACATTCCCTCTTTCTTTTCTTTCCGTATTTACACGGTATGCTGCTGCCAACTTAATTGGCGAGATGGGTTCATAAGAAAGTTTTCCCTGTACCAGAAATTCATCCGGTTTAAACTGATCCTGTAAACGAATCTCGGGAGATAAGCTAAAGGAAAACCTTTCTAAAAAATCTTTCCTGAATTCCAGTTCAATCCAGGTACCGAATTTTTCGGTTTTTCCATTGACAGTTGCATGACCTGCCAAAAAAAGCACAACCAGAATTACAATACGTTTCATGTGTTCTCCATCTTTTGTAACTGTTCGTTGTAATCGAAAAACACAGTGAGCCATGCTACTTTGCGCTTGTAATCGATACGATCCACCTCGTACCTTTTTATTTTCATTCCTGTCCGGTTTTCCAGGTCTTCCAACAACTGTGCTTCTCTTTCGCGGTGCATGTTACCAAGGTTATTATAAATCACAACCACTGAGTTCTCCTGACGTATCATCAAAATTTTTTCCAGCGCCCACAATGCACCTATTAGCAACAGGTTAACAAAAGTAAGTTCAATATATCCGAAATAATCCTTTGAAAGTGCATTAAGCACCGAAACCGTAATAATGACAAAAAGATAGGTCATTTCTTTTGGCGGAATGGTATCGGTGCGGTATCGGATAATACCGAATATGGCAAACAACCCCAGTGCAAACCCCAGTTCAATTGTAACGTTTTCCAGCAAATAACAAAGAAGAAATACCGCTATACTTATGGCAAAATAACTGAAATAAAAATCTTTTCGTTTGCTGATGCGGGCATACAAAAGCACTACAATAATAAACGTGGCAGCAAGATTAAAAGCAAACCGAACAGCAAGCACCGTCATTATATCTACCTGATTTGTTGTAAGAATGTTTAGTTGATGTAACATTTCTATTCTTTCGATTTTTTGGGTACTTTTTTCAATAATTGTTTCCGAACAAAAATGCGGAAAATTATTCACAAAACATTCAACAATACAAAATAAAAACTGATGTGTTTTTGAAATTTATTTCTGTTCCGTTCTTAAAAAAACTATTTTCTCCCTATTTTTGTATGCAATACGATGGCCCAAAAATTGAAAAATGTTTTTAGACAAGTATGTATTCTTCCTGCAAAAAAACAGACTAATAAAAGCAAAGAACCTTCTCTTATTTGCAATATTTTGGCAATCGTTTTTTTTGGCCCATGCAAACGAAACCATTACCATTAAGGAATACCAGTACCAAATTGATCACACACGCAAGCTTATTGTGGTGAATCAAGACACCGAACAGATAAATACACAATGGCCGCATTCCAAAACCGCTGTAATTCTTGATGAACAATACGCTTTCACTCATGCAGTGCCCACAGTAGAAATCGGTTTTCCTTATGAAGTTGCCAATTCGGACGAAACGAACTACACCCTGTATTTTACTCAACTACCGCTTGTTAACATTTTTACACCACATGTAATAGTTGACGAACCGCGTGTGTTTGCTGAATTTGTAATGTCGGAATCAAATGGCAATATCACTCGTTCGAACATCGGTATTGAATACCGGGGGGGCTGGAGCCAGTCGCTTCCCAAAAAATCTCTCCGCATTGAATTTTGGAACGATACAAACGGGCAGGAGACAAAAGATGTAAGTTTACTGGGAATGCGAAACGATGACGACTGGAACTTACAGGCATTTTTTAATGAACCGCTGCGTGTGAGGAGCAAAACCAGCAACGAGCTGTGGAAACTAATGCATAAGCTGTATTATCAGGAATTGGAACCCGATGCCGTAAACGGAATACAGATGGAATACGTTGAAGTTTTTATAAACGGCGAATACCGTGGGGTTTACGCATTAAGCGAAAGAGTGGACCGAAAACAACTGCAACTCAAAAAATACGACTACGAAATCAGGGGCGAACTTTACAAAGCAGTTGACTGGGGAGTTCCTACGCTCACGTCGTTGCCAGATTTCGGGAACAGTGAACCTTACTGGGACGGATTTGAATACCAGCATCCGGAGGAGGTAACAGATTGGATAAATTTATATGGTTTTGTCGATTTTGTAGTGAATGAAAAAAATTATTATTTCTTTTCCGTTCACCCCTCCATTTTTGAAACAGACAATGCGGTTGATTATTTTATTTTTCTGAACCTGCTAAGGGCAAATGACAATAGGGGTAAGAATATATTTATTGCAAGGTATGATCAGGGAGAACCTTATTTCTACGTACCGTGGGATTTGGACGCGGTATTTGGTACCATGTGGCGGGGCGACAAGGAAAACAGAACAGATGATATTTTGTCAAACGGATTGTATGACAGGTTAATTCACGATTGCAGCGAAAATGGATTCTACAGGAGATTAACAATGAGATGGAATAATTTAAGAAAGAATGAAATTACCCATCAAAACATCATGAACTTGTTCCGGGGAAATTTTAATTACCTTTCTGAAAATGGAATTTACGATAGAGAAACCACGGCATGGGGCGAATACACTATGGACGAAACAGACCTGGAATACATTTCCGAATGGCTTACCGCAAGGTTATCGTTTTTAGACGGAGAATTTAACAAGCCGTGCATCCCCCATGACAATTCAGGAGAGGAAGATGAGTTTATTAAAGTTTTTCCCAATCCGGCAAACGATTATTTTCATGTTGAAATAAACGCAGGTATTCTTCCTTTTAGATTGAAAATTTTTAATCAACTGGGACACACTGTTTTTTCGGAGCAACTAAGAAGTAAATCAGAAAGGCTGCAATTGCCAAACCTTCAACCAGGTATGTACTTTGTTATGGTACAAAACCAAAATTTCACCAAAACACAAAAGCTGATTGTCAGAAAGCAATTCTAATTGTGTGGTAAACTTTTTAACGGTGTTCAAAATTATTGGTCCCTCACTATTCTTCTATCGTAATTGTTTGAGCATCAAACGACCATGCCGAAAAATACCCCAGTGCGCCGTTACTGAAGTTGGAAATGGGATTGGCAGGCGCCGGTGAACCGGGATTGGTATTGGCCATTTCGCGAAAGGTTGTGAAATAAAGAAACGCTTTTTCATCAATTGCCATAAACTGAACATGCGCCGTGTCGCCGACATCGAGCGACTGCCGGCGTAACCTCACCTGGATACCTTTCCCATCGAGACCGCTGTCGTCGAAAACAATTAAATCATCCACACCGTTTAAAAGTTCTCCGTTCTTAAAAACTTTTATCCTGTAATAATTTTCTTTATCCGGAGGATCTGAAAAATGGAGCAGTAACCGGTAACCTCCGTCAAAAAAGCGCATATCCTGCTGGTATTCATATCCCAGCGAATCGATTTTGACGGCCGGATAAACTGTGGATTTAGCTTCATATTTTTGCCCTTCAGATTCGATAAATAAACGATAATCTTTTTCCTGCTGCGGCGGATAATTTTCTATTTTATAAATTCCATTTCCAGATGGTTCTGCTTTCACCCGGGTTCCCGCACTGTCTTCAAGATAAACATCGGCATTGTCCACTTTTTCAGTTGGAGTTTTACTGAAATAACTACCTGTTTTTGATATTTTTACCTCAAGCTCGGCATCGTTGTACGACAAATTTCCTTCAATGACAATTTGTGGGTTGGCTTCGTTTAAATCTACATCGATAACGCGCTCACAACCAATGAAAATGAATAGAAGAAGTAAAGAGAAATAAGCGGGAGATTGATGGTGATTAAGTGGAGATTTATGGTGATAATATTGAGATTTGAACTGCTTCATGTTTTTCTGTTTAAAATTTAAACCGGTAGCTTATTGAAGGAATTGCTTTAAAAAGAGAGACCTGCACAGCTTCGGTTTCAGAGGGATTATCTTCTTTTGTTCTGAAATCGATAAAGTAGGCATTTTCGCGGGCATAGGCGTTATATACCGAAAAATTCCAGCTCGATTCAAACTTTGCCGTTTTCCTGCGTTGCCACACCAAACCCAAATCCAGCCGGTGATAATCGGGCATGCGGTAGCCATTCCGTTCGGTGTAATAACCGATGGTTTTTCCATCAATTTCATATTTACCACTTGGAAAGGTAACGGCATTTCCGGTATAATACACCCAGGTGGCCGAAAGCTTCATTTTTTTTGTGATATCGTACATGGCAACCAGCGAAACGTCGTGTGTCCGGTCGTGCCTCGCCGGAAATGGATTTCCGTTATTGATACCGTCGAACTGTCTCATGGTTTTCGACCAGGTGTAACTCAGCCATCCGTTTAATCGTCCGTTATTCCTCTTTACCATCAATTCGGCGCCGTATGCCCATCCCCGGCCAAACACCAGCTCAGACTCCACGGTGGAGTTAAGTACCAGGTCTGCTCCGTTTTTATAATCAATCTGGTTTTGTAAGTCCTTGTAATACACCTCCAGCGACGACTCAAATTCATTGTTTTTAAAATTCCGGAAATAGCCCAGCGAAACCTGGTCGGAAATCTGGGGTTTTACATTATTGCTGCTGGGCAGCCACAAATCGGTTGGCGTGGTGGTTGTGGTATTGGTTAGTAAATGCAGAAACTGGTATATTCGGTTATACGATGCTTTTACAGAGCTAATTTCATCCAATAAAAAATTAACTCCCAGACGCGGTTCCAGGCCTCCCTGAGTTTTATAAATCTCACCTCTTTTAAATTCAGTTGTTTGTACCAACTCACCATTTTCATCGAACTCATAAAACTCACCGGGGCCAATATTGCTGAATAATGCGACGCGAAGACCGTAATACAGTTTTAGTTTTTCTGCTGCTCGCATGGAGTTCGAAACATATCCGGCCCATTCTATCGCTTTCCGCCTCGAAATGGTTTCGGGCGGAACATAACTGTAACCTTCGTTAACCGCAATTTCACCCGGTAATATTTTGTGGTTGATAATATTAAAGCCAAATTTTAAGGTATTGGCAGCATTGGCATAAAACGAAAAATCCTGTTTCAGATTAACATTTTGAATTTCTGAACTTATTTTCAGGTCAAGGTCGCGTAGTACGCTAATGTTATAGGAATAGTTACTGAAAATAAGCGATGTATTTGAAAACAGCCGCTCTCCAAAAATATGGTTCCAGCGCAGTGTTCCGGTTAAACTTCCCCAATCGAATCCGAATTCATTTTTATACCCAAAATCATCGCGGCCTAAATAGCCCGAAAGGTAAATGCGGTTTCGGCTGTTTATTTTATAGTTGGTTTTCAGGTTGAGGTCGTAAAAATAGAGGTAGGTGCTTTTTATATCTTCGTCTTTCGAGAAATTCAGAAATAAATCGGCATAAGTACGCCTTCCGCTCAACATAAACGAGCTTTTATCTTTTGCCACCGGACCTTCAACTGTGAGGTTCGACGAAATGAGTCCTATGTTTCCGGAAACACCGTAGTTTTTCAAATTTCCCTCATTCATTTGAATATCGAGTACCGAGGATGCCCGTCCACCATACTGAGCAGGAATAGAACCTTTTAACAGACTTGCGCTTTTAAGTGCTTCAGAATTAAACACTGAAAAAAAACCCAGCAAATGCGAAGCGCTGTAAACCGGAGCTTCATCGAGCAAAATCAGATTTTGGTCTATTCCCCCGCCACGGACATAGAATCCTGAATTTCCTTCGCCCGCAGGTTTTACACCTGGGGTTAACTGAATGGTTTTTAAAATGTCGGGTTCGCCAAAAATTACAGGAATGCTTTCAATTTGTCTGGGGGCCAGTTGAACGGCGCCCATTTCAACAGAAGAAATGTTGCGATCGGCACGCTGCCCGGTAATTATCACATTTTCAATTTCATAATTTAACCTCTGAAGTTCGACATCCAGTTTCACATTTTCGTGCAAATCAACTTCAATTGTCCTTGTTTCATATCCGATAAACTGAAAGCGCACGTGGTATTTTCCATGCTCCAATTTAAGCGAATAAAACCCGTAATTGTTTGAAAAGGTACCTGTCCCCGGGTTTTCTTCAACTGCAATGGCAGCGCCGGCAAGATCTTCGCCTGTTGATACGTCACTGATATTCCCGCTTAAAACGTACCGGTTTTGTGCGCCGGAATAAGCGTAAACAGCAAGGAATAGTATAACAAGTATGATTTTTTTCAGCATGCCAAATTATTCGAAGCCCCAAAAATAACAATAAACTTGATCGTTAATAAAATATTACTAATTTTGGTGACCTTTTTTCAGGGAAAATTGAAAAGAGGCCGAAAATGAATCAAAAAACAAAAATAAAATGAAAGTTTACAAGACTGAACAAATTCGTAACATTGCATTAATCGGTAATGCCGGCAGTGGAAAAACCACCCTTGCAGAGGCCATGCTGTTTGAGGGTGGAGTAATTACGCGAAGAGGTGAAGTAACCGCAAAAAACACGGTTTCAGACCATAACTTCATCGAACAGGAATATGGCAACTCGGTATTGTCCACACCTTTGTACACCGAAAGCAACGGGGCAAAAATCAATATTCTCGATACCCCGGGAATGGACGATTTATGTGGCGGAGTGGTTTCATCCTTAAATGTGACCGACCTTGCATTACTCACCGTTAATGCCACCAACGGTGTAGAATCGGGAACTGTGTCGGCAGGACGTCATGCCGAAAACACCAATGTTCCAACAATGTTCGTGTTTAATCAGCTCGATCACGAAAACTCCAATTTCGATGCCGCACTCGACCAGTGCAAAGCTGCTTTTGGTAATAAAGTTACCGTTGTTCAATACCCGGTTGATGCCGGTCCGGAATTTTCATCGATCATCGACGTGCTTAAGATGAAAATGTATAAATATGGCCCAAATGGCGGAAAACCCGAAGTGCTCGATATTCCGGATTCTGAAAAGGACAAAGCAGAAGAACTGCACAATGAACTTGTTGAAATGGCCGCAGAGAACGAAGAATCACTGATGGAACTGTATTTCGACAAAGGTTCGCTTTCGGAAGATGAAATGCGCCAGGGAATGAAGCTCGGAATGCTGCAACGCGACTTGTACCCGGTTTTTTGCACTTGTGCCAAAAAAGATATTGGTGTAGGCCGTTTGATGGAATTTATTGTAAACATCGCCCCTACTCCGGTAGAACGCCCCGGGAGACCTGTTGCTTCGGGAAAAGAATTGAAAATGGAAGAATCGGCAGAACCCAGTCTGTTTGTATTTAAAACTGCAGTTGAATCGCACGTAGGCGAAATTACCTACTTTAAAGTAATGTCGGGTAAAATTAAAGAAGGACTCGATTTAATTAATTCCAAAACAGGAAATAAGGAAAGACTTTCACAGGTGTTTGTTTCGGCAGGTAAAAACCGCGAAAAAGTTAATGAACTGGTTGCCGGAGATTTGGGGTGCACGGTTAAACTGAAAGAAACAAAATTTAACCAGACGCTTACCACCAAGGAAGCCGATACGAAATATGAACCCATTCAGTTTCCGCCATCAAAACACACTATCGCTGTAAAAGCGGTGAATGAATCGGACGACGAAAAAGTGGGTGAAATTCTGAATAAAATTAAGTTTGAAGATCCCACCTATGTCATTGAATATTCTAAGGAACTGAAACAGTTGCTGGTTCATGGTCAGGGCGAATATCACCTGAATGTGTTGAAATGGTATTTCGATAATGTGCATAAAATCGATGTAAACTACATTCAGCCCCGTATTCCCTACCGCGAAACCATTACCAAAGCGGCCCAGGCCGATTATCGGCACAAAAAGCAATCGGGCGGCGCCGGACAGTTTGGCGAGGTACACATGATTATTGAGCCTTATGTGGATGGTGCGGAACCTAAAACGATGTTTAAATTTGGCGATAAAGAGCAAAAAATAGCTGTTCGCGACGTACAGGAACATGCACTGCCATGGGGCGGAAAACTTGTTTTTGTAAATAGCATTGTAGGGGGTTCTATCGACGCACGCTTCCTGCCGGCTATCCTTAAAGGGATTATGGAAAAAATGGAAGAAGGCCCGCTTACCGGTTCGTATGCCCGCGATATTATAGTTTACATTTACGACGGAAAAATGCACCCGGTTGACTCCAACGAAATTTCGTTTAAACTGGCCGGACGGAATGCCTTTAGCAAAGCCTTCAAAAATGCCGGTCCGAAAATTCTGGAGCCGATATATAACCTCGAAGTTTGGGTTCCAAGCGACCGTATGGGCGATGTAATGAGCGACCTGCAGGGCCGCCGCGCCATGATTATGGGAATGGGCTCCGAACGCGGAATGGAAAAAATAAGCGCAAAAGTGCCACAAAAAGAAATGTACCGTTACGCGACTTCGCTGAGCTCAATTACCGGCGGACGCGGAGTATTCAATATTGCTTTCGACAGCTACGAAAAAGTACCTGCCGAAGTACAGGACGAACTGCTGAAAGCTTACGAAGCCGAGCAGGAAGAGGAATAGACCATTTTCTAATCCATTTTACTATAACCACAAGCCCCGGTTCGAAAGGATCGGGGCTTTGTTTATGATTTACCGGAAAACAATTTTTTGCACCATCTCCTCCCCTGCCTGTTCATTCAGCTTTTTCCTGATTTCTTCGCGCATCATAACCAGTTCATTTTTTACTACCGATGAACTGATTTCAACATACAAAATTTGTTTTGAAAGATATATATTCCGGGTATAACCCGCTATGGTTTTTCCCATGAGTTTTTCCCACGATTGCACTACGTCAACCTCTTTCAGTTTACGGTCGAATTTCATAGCGTTAATGTATTCGCGAAGCACTTCGCCAAGTGGTTGTGTATTGCTTTTTCTCATGGTAAAAGCTCAATTTTTCCGGTTTTTACGTTAAAAATTCGGTAATCGGCACTCATTTTTTTAATAATGGCATCGAGATGCTCGCGGTTGGTATCGGTGATAAAAATCTGGCCAAAATCCTCGCCTGCAACTACTTTCACAATTTGTTCAACCCGGTGCCGGTCGAGCTTGTCGAAAATATCATCGAGCAGCAAAATAGGCTTCATTCCCGATATTTCTTTAATAAATTCATACTGAGCCAGTTTTAATGCAACAAGAAATGTTTTGTTTTGTCCCTGCGAGCCAAGTTTTTTTATGGGATATTCATCGATATTAAAAACCAGTTCATCTTTATGAATGCCAACAGTGGTATATTGCACCATCCTGTCTTTCGAAAGCGATTCTTTCAGCAAAGTATCGAGGCTATTTTCATACAAATCAGAATGATGAATCAACCCCACTTTTTCATTTCCCTGTGAAATAAACGCGTAAAATTCCTGAAATACCGGTATCAGTTTTTTTACAAATTCCAGTCGTTCATCATAAATCCGGGAGCCGTATTCAACGAGCTGTTCATCCCAAATGGAAAGCAGTTCGCCATCAAAATAACGTTCCGAGGCAAATTGTTTCAGCAGGTTGTTGCGTTGCAAAAGGGCGCGGTTATATTTCAGCAAATCGTCGAGGTATTTCTGATTGTACTGCGAAATTACTCCATCCATAAACTTCCGCCGTTCGTCGCTGCCTCCCAATATCAGATTGGTATCCGAAGGGGTTATCATCACTAATGGCAACAGGCCAATGTGCTCCATCAGTTTTTTGTACACTTTCGCATTTCGTTTAAATTGCTTCTTTTGGCCTTGCTGCAGTCCGCAGGAGACAGTTTCAGAGGAACCGAGCCGGCGGTAATTTCCACTCAGCATAAAAAAGTTCTCATTGTGGTTAATATTCAATTGATCGACCGCATTAAAAAAACTTTTACAGAAAGAGAGGTAATAAACCGCATCCATCAGGTTGGTTTTGCCCGAACCATTATCGCCAATTAAACAATTCAGGCGTGGAGAAAACTCCACCTGAACTTCTTTCAGGTTTTTAAAATTTACGATGGAAATTTCTTCAATATACATAGAGAAAACGTGCTTTCAATGCCTGCAAAACTAACGAAAAAACACCGGGAAGAGAACAGATTCATGGAAATTCGGGATAATAACATGCAAGTGTTGATTAAACAGGAAATTTAAAGGTTCATTTTCGGTTCAGTTTATAAAAAAAAGCTATTTTTGCGGCACAATTTTGAAAGACAAAAACATGGCAAAAAAGAAAGCTCAGCAAGCTGATAATTTGCAGGAACTTGAAAGCGCGTTAACCAAAACGGAACGATTTATTGAAGAAAACCAGCAACCCATAACTTATGCGGTTGGGGCTATTATTCTGGTAGTAATTGCCTATCTTGGTTTTACCCGGTTTTACATGCAACCCCGCGAAAAAGAAGCACAATCACAAATGTTTATGGCCGAAAATTATTTTGAACGGGATTCATTCAACCTGGCCATTAACGGCGACGGCAACTACCTTGGTTTTCTGGATATTATCGACGATTACGGAATGACCAAATCGGCCAATCTGGCAAAATATTACACCGGCGTTTCATTCCTTCATCTGGGACAGTATGAGGACGCCCTCGATTATTTGAAAGGTTTTAAAACCAAAGATTTACTTCTTGGTCCAGTTGCCGAAGGAGCAAAAGGCGATGCCAGTCTGGAACTCGGAGATACGGATGCCGCCCTGAAACATTACAGGAAGGCCTTTAGAATGAACGACAATGAACTTACGACACCGGTTTATATGATGAAAGCTGCAAAACTGCTCGAATCGATGGACGAACTGGAAGACGCTCTTGTGTTATACAAAAACATAAAAGAAAAGTATCCTGAAACCAACGAAGGCCAGAATGTGGATAAATACATTGCACGTTTGGAAATGAAACTGGGATAACAACAAAAGGTTACGAATATTCACCCCTCCCCGCGAGGGGTTTTTTATTGAATTAAAATGGCAACAAAAGATCTTTCACATTACAATATTGAATCGGTTCCGTCGGCCGAAAACATGCGGTTTGGAATTGTGGTAGCCGAATGGAATTTTGAAATTACCGGCGCGCTTGCCCAAGGTGCAGTTAACACGCTGAAGAAGCACGGTGCTGCAGATGAAAATATTTTGGTTAAATATGTTCCCGGAAGTTTTGAATTACCGCTGGGCGGCCAGTACTTTGCCGAACTGGAGAACGTGGATGCAGTAATTTTACTGGGGTGTGTCATTCAGGGCGAAACACGTCATTTCGACTACATTTGCGAGGGAGTTACCCAGGGAACCGTTGAGTTGAACCTGAAATACAACAAGCCCTTTGTTTTTGGCGTACTTACCACCGGCAACGAACAACAGGCCAAAGACCGGGCAGGGGGAAAACACGGAAACAAAGGTGACGAAGCTGCTGTAACAGCCATTAAGATGGTACACCTGAAACAGCACTTCGCAGGCTGAATTTAGTGTTCATTTAAAAAGAAAGGGTTCGCCGCAGCAAACCCTCTCAGAAAAACCAAACTAAACTAATGTAAAAACAAAACTACCTTCTTCCGCCAGGACGACGATCACGCCACTGTGCACGCCGTTCTTCCTGAAATTTCTGATATTTTTTCCATTGAGCTTCAGTAAGAATTTCTTTCATTTTCTCATCCTGTTCAGCTCTTAACTCGCCCATTTTTTCGCGCATTCCTTCAAAACCTCCTCCCTGGTTTTCTTCACGAAGGGCTCTCATTTTTTTGCCGGCTTCAAGGTTGAGATCATATACCTGTTTTTCCTGTTTTGCATCCAGGCCAACAGCTTCTTTTATTTGTTCTGTCTGGCGTTTGGCCATTTCTTCCGGATCAAAATTTCGTTGCCCGGGCTGAGCTTTGGAAATAGCAGCAACCAGCATTAGCGACATCAGTACGAAACCAAATTTTTTCATTGCAGAATTTTTAATGATTTATGGCTCTTCGACCAACAGAAAAAGAAAAAGTTTAAAGGAGCAGGAAAAATATTTTCTATTTTTTAGGCATTTGTACGCCACGCTGTTTGGCAACTTCTTCAAGTCTTTGCTGAAATTTCGATTTTTTCACCGGCTTCTTTTTGTTGATTTGCAGCTGCGCCCTTATTTTTCCTTCATCGATAAACGACCGGATAATATAGGTTTGTCCGATTGTAATCACATTGGCCAGGAAATAGTAGTAACTCAAACCCGAAGAATAGTTGTTCAAAATAAACAGAAACATAACAGGCATCATATACATCATGGTTTTCATGCCCGGCATACCCTGTGCCGATGTTGCCTGCTGGTTTAGCCGGGTTGAAATAATGGTGGTAATGGTCATCAGTAAACAGAATAAACTCACATGATCGCCATAAAACGGTATGGTAAACGGCAAATCGAGAACAGAATCGTAGGTGGATAAGTCGTGGGCCCAAAGGAAACTTTCCTGCCTGAGCTCGATGGAAGTCGGAAAGAAAAAGAACATGGCGATTAATATGGGAAATTGCAGCAACATGGGTAAACAGCCTCCCATGGGATTTACTCCGGCTTTTTTGTAAAGTGCCATCGTGGCCTGCTGTTTTTCCATTGGTTTATCGCTGCCATATTTTTTGTTAATTTCATCGACCTCGGGTTTCAGCGCCTTCATTTTTGCCTGCGAAACATACGATTTATATGTAAACGGGAACAAAATGGTTTTGATAAAAATGGTAAGCAGCAAAATAATAATTCCGAAGTTATCGATAAACCTGCGCAGGAAGTTGAAAGTAGGTATGATAAGGTATTTATTTACAGGGCGAACAATGGCATATCCCAGGTAAACCAACCTTTCCAAATCGATGTCGTACTGTTTTAAAGTCTGGTAGTGGTTCGGCCCAAAAAAGAATTGCATATTCATGCGCTCGCTCTGGGTTCCCTGGTAAGGAATGGCAATATCGGCGTAGAAATTTGCAAGATATTTTGGATTTTCTTCAAAAACAGCGGAACGAACGAAAGCATTGGGGAAAGCTTCTTTGGCAATAATCGTGGAATTAAAAAACAACTGTTTGAATCCAATCCATTTAACGCGTGTGCTCAGATTCTCTTCGTCAGACTTGTTCTGGGAAAGATTGTCCACATCGTCTTCGAAAAACCTGTACATGATGTTGGTGTAGCGGTCTTCACCAAAGCGTGAGGGACGCTCCTGCCGCGGTACGTCAAACGACCAGGTAAAATTAAGGTACGACTGGTTGGAGGCAATATATTGTTCCAATCCCTGAATATTCATATCAAAATCAACGAGATAGGAATTGTATTCCAGCGAATAAACATATTCCAGAAACCTGCCCGGCGCAACTTCAAGGCGAAAGCTTACCGTTTCTTTTCCGCCGGGATTTTCTTCGTTAAATTTTATGCGACCTTCACTGCCGGTTCTTACTTCAGGCCCTGAAACAACTACCGACTTCTGACTGATATCCGGTGTAAAAAACAACTGATCGGTTTGAATGCTGCGGTTTTGGGCAAAAAAGTTTAATCCGAAAAGGGTTTCATCGCCATCAAATAAAATGAGGGGCAATGAATCGTGCGTTTGATAATTTTTTAGTTCTACTGAATAAATTCTTCCACCTTTGTTGGTAAAAGTTATTTTCATCAGGTTATTTTCGAGGGTATAAAACTCCTGCTCTCCTGCCGCTGCCGTTCCAAAAACTCCAAACTGGTCAATCTTTTCCTGTAATTGGTTGCTTTCCGCCAGCGAATCGGGAGCGGTTATTTCCGAAGGAATATCCTGCAAATCCTGTTGCTGCATTTGTTCGTTTTGCCGGGCCTTTTCCGCTTCAACCAAAGCGATAGAATCGCGGCGGTGGCGTGTTGCTTCGATTTCTTCTTTTGATGGTTGATTAATTATTGAAAATACAACCAGAATGGCGAAAATAAGAACGATACCTAAAATTGAATTTCTATCCATTTTTTTCTTTTACTAACGAGTTTTTAATGAAATCGACAAAAAGCGGATGGGGATTGAGTACCGTGCTGCGGTATTCAGGATGAAACTGGACCCCGACAAACCATTTATGCGCGGGTATTTCCACAATCTCAACCAAATCGGTTTCAGGATTAACCCCCACCGGAACCATTCCTGTGTCAATAAACTGTTGCCTGAATGAATCGTTAAATTCGTAACGGTGGCGGTGCCTTTCGTAAACTGTTAATTTGTTGTAGGCTTTGCATGTGTTGGAATCTTTGTCGATTATCCGGCATTCGTAAGCCCCCAGTCGCATTGTACCGCCGTAATCGGTTATTCCCTTTTGGTGCTCCATTAAATCGATTACCGGAAATGGAGTTTTCGGATTCATTTCGGTTGAGTCGGCAGCTTCCAGTTGCAGCACATTCCGGGCAAATTCAATCACAGCCACCTGCATGCCCAGGCAAATACCCAGGTAGGGAACATTATTTTCACGGGCATAGCGTGCTGCGAGTATTTTTCCGCTCATTCCGCGGTGGCCGAAGCCGGGCGCTACAATAATACCGTCGAGCCCTGAAAGTTTTTCCTGAAGGTTGTCGGGTTGTAACGATTCGGAATGAATCCATTCAATTTCCACTTCACAAAGGTTTGCAGCTCCCGCATGTACCAGCGCTTCTGCAATCGATTTGTAGGCATCGTGCAGTTCCACGTATTTACCGATAAGCCCGATTTTTGCTGTGTATTTGGGATTTTTAAGTTGTGTCAGGAACTTGTCCCATGCTCCCAAATTGATTTTTTCATTTATATCGAGCCCCAGTTTTTTCAGAACGGTAATATCCAGCTTTTCCGCCAGCATTTTTTGCGGCACTTCATAAATGGTAGGAACATTAACGGACTGTACAACTGCATCAAGATCAACATTACAAAACAGTGCAACTTTTTCGCGAACGGAAGCGTCGATATCATGTTCGGTGCGCAATACCAGAATGTCGGGCTGAACTCCGGCTTCCAGTAAAAGTTTCACCGAATGCTGGGTGGGTTTGGTTTTTAATTCGCCAGTGGCAGCAAGGTACGGAACCAAAGTAAGATGTATAACCAAAGCTTTTGAGCCCAGTTCCCGTTTCAACTGCCTTACCGATTCTACATAAGGAAGCGATTCGATATCGCCCACCGTACCGCCGATTTCAGTTATTACAATGTCGTATTTTCCTTTGGAACCGAGAATTTTGATGCGGCGTTTGATTTCATCAGTTATGTGCGGAATTATCTGAACGGTTTTTCCCAGGTAGTCGCCGTGGCGCTCTTTACTTATTACCGACTGGTAAATGCGGCCTGTTGTTACATTGTTGGCCTGCGAGGTGGGTTCGTTTAAAAACCGCTCGTAATGTCCCAAATCCAGGTCGGTTTCAGCGCCGTCTTCAGTGACGTAACATTCTCCGTGTTCATACGGATTAAGCGTTCCCGGATCAACATTAATATACGGATCCAGTTTCTGAATAGTGACGGAATAACCTCTCGATTGTAACAATTTAGCCAGCGACGACGCCAATATCCCTTTCCCAAGTGATGATGTAACTCCTCCGGTTACGAATATGTACCTTGTGTCAGACACGCCTTAAATTTTAAAATTTAAAGGCCACAAAATTAATGAATAAAACGTATCTGAAAACTAAACTTTGGTGAAATTGAAAATTGGTTGAAATAAGATAACACCTATTCATGTTTTATTTAACAAAATGAACTCATTTTCCGTGCAATAAAACAAATTTAATTACAACTTACCCGGGTACAACGGATTTTTAGAATAGTATTTAAAATGCATAAATATACAAAACCTGACAAAAACAACAAAACGTATTTTACAAAACTATACAACAGTTATATACATTTGTAATATATTGACCAATACAAATGTGTAAAATATTGTATGTCAATGTTTTGTGCTAATACAGTTTAAATAAAGTATATAAAACGGGATAGAATTATACATTTAAAGATCGCTCGGTTTAATTTTCTTTTTTTCCGAACCGGATTGTTTATTTCTGCTGGCTTATGTTTGCGGCTGTCGATACTTTTTTTTCACAAAACAAAAGTATTCGGGTCGAAAAAAAGCTGAATGCACCTGGCAAACAGCTTTCCAAAATATTAATTGAAAAATTCAAATTCTATTTAAACTCTTTTTTCAATTGTTCCACCCAGTTTTTTACACGTCCCGCAGTCATTCGGGCCTGGTTTTCCTGGTCAACAGGCAAACCAACAAATTCGTCACCACGTTGTGCCCTCGATGATTCAAAGGTATAGCCTTCAACTGAAGTGTGTCCAGCCACTTCCCCTCCGCATTCTTCAATAATTTCTACGAGAATACCAATAGCATCGCAAAAATTTTCAGGATACCCCTTCTGATCGCCCAATCCAAAAACTGCGAATTTTTTACCCTTCAAATCCATTTCTTCCAGGTCGGGCACAAACTCGTCCCAGTAATTGGGCAACTCACCGTCGAACCAGGTTGGTGCGCTCAGAATAAAACGGTCGTATTTTTCAAGAACCTCTTTTGAAAGTTCCTCGGCATTAATAGTCTCAATTTCCGACTTTCCCCAGGCGTCGCTAATTTTTTCTGCAACCTTTTTCGATTTCTGGGTATGAAAGCTGTAAACTATAGCTGTTTTTTTGCTCATTTTCAAGGTTTTTTAATATGAAATTAAATCTTTTGCTGCGTCATAAATACGCTTCATATCGGGTAAAATTGCCCGTTCCAAAATGGTATTAAAACCAACCGGTGTAAATGTAGAGCCAACCCTTTTAACCGGTGCATCGAGGTATTCAAATGCTTTTTCAGTAATTAAGGCACTGAGTTCACCGCCAAAGCCGCCAAATACTTTATCCTCGTGAGCAATAAGCACTTTGTTGGTCTTTTTTACCGATTCAAGAATCATTTCCTCATCCAGCGGAATAAGCGACCTTAAATCAATAACTTCCACGTTGTAGCCATCTTCTTCCAGTTTTTTTGCGGCATCCAAACTCAAATGCGAAGCATTTCCGTAAGTAAGAATGGTCAAATCCTTTCCTTCTTTTCTGATGCGTGCTTTTCCAAACGGAACTTCAAAATCATCGGGCACCACGGTTGCGGCTTTCGGACTTTGATACAGCGCTTTAGGTTCCATAAACATGGTTGGCCCCTCGGAACGAATTGCAGTTCTTAGCAACCCGGCAGCATCATCGGCAAAAGACGGATAAACAATACGAACCCCCGGAATGGAAACCAAAGCACCCTCGATGTTTTGCGAGTGGTAAAGCCCGCCACCGATATATCCGCCAGACGCAAGGCGAATGACCACATTGGGAGAAGACTTTCCGTTCGATCGCCAGTAGTCGTGACTGGTTTCCACATATTGCTCCATGGCCGGCCAGAAATAGTCGGCAAATTCAGCGCCTTCAATTACAATCCGAATCTTATTGTTGTATCGCGACATTCCGTTTGCGGTACCCATAATAAAATCTTCGGCAATAGGTGCGTTGAAAACACGTTTTTTCCCAAATTCCTGCTGTAATCCTTTCGAAACATTAAAAATTCCTCCTTTATCTTTGTTGGCCATGTCCTGTCCCCACATAAATGTGTCAGGATTTTCGCGGAATTCTGCTTTCAGGGTTTCGTTCAGCGCAGTAATCAGTTTTTTCTTATCACCTTCCTTGTCGTGCACTCCATCCGGATATTTGTCCGCCGGATATGGTTCAGGCAAAACAAAATCGAAAATCGAATCCGGTGCAGGATCAGGAGCTTTCAGGGCAGCTTTATGGGCTGTTTTAATTTCAAGCCTGGCTTCTTCCTCGATGGCCTGAAGTTCTTCTTCGGTAAAACGTTCATACCGCAGTAGCATTCTTCGGTATTTTTCAAGCGGATCATACTCAATTACATAGTTACGTTCAGACTCGCTCCTGTACAGCAGGTGATCATCGGAATTGGAGTGTGAATGAATACGAACACAATTGGCCTGCACAATTACCGGTTTGCTTTCTTCCATGGCATACTTTTTTGCTTCCACCATGGCATTCATCGAGTCGAACACATCTTTCCCGTTACAATGAATAATCCGCAGGTTTTTAAATCCTGAAAAGTTATTGGCCACCTTGCGCTGAGCCGTTTGGTCTTTCTTCGGAACAGAAATACCGTAACCGTTATCCTGAATTACAAACACCGCCGGTAGTTCCTCTTTATCGGCGCCGTTAAATGCTTCGTAAACAAATCCTTCACTCACCGAAGATTCCCCCAGACTGCTGAAAGCAACCGCATCTTCGCCGTAATATTTTATTGCCCGCGCAACCCCAACTGCATGTAACGTGTGGTTACCGGTAACCGATGACATGGTATGGATGTTCCATTCCGGCTTGGCAAAGTGGTTTGACATGTGTCTGCCGCCGCTAGCCGGGTCGGTTGCCTTGGAAATGCCATTCAGAATAATTTCTTCGGTGGTTAATCCTGCCGACATAGCAGAGAGCATATCGCGGTAGTACAGGAACATGTGATCTTTTTTCTGCACAAAAACCTGTCCCAAAGCCAGTTGAATTCCATCGTGACCGGCATACGGAGCGTGATATGACCATCCGATGGCCTGTTTCAGATAATTCGGAGCTTTCTCGTCAATGGCACGGCCAATGGTCATCAACCTGTACCATTTTTCAAGCGTCTCCTTATCGGTTTTTTTAATCGTATGAATTTTTGGTACTTTTAAATCTTTCATTTCTGTAAATCTCAAATTGAACGGTTTATATCAAAATCTTCGAGGATATCTGCAATTTTTCTCAGGAATGCACCACCCAGTGCTCCATCTACCACCCTGTGATCGTAGGATAGCGACAGGAACATTTTATGCCTAATGGCAATCGCATCGCCGGTTGGAGTTTCAATCACAGCCGGTTTTTTCTCAATACTTCCGGTTGCCAGAATTCCCACCTGGGGCTGATTAATAATTGGTGTTCCGATAATGTTTCTGAATGAACCGAAGTTGGTAATGGTAAACGTTCCTCCCTGAATTTCATCAGCAGAAAGTTTATTATTTCTGGCAGCAACGGCCAGCCTGTTCATTTCTTTGGTCAAGCCTACCAGGTTCTTTTGCTCGGCATTTTTTACTACCGGAACAATTAAATTACCGTCGGGTTTGGCAACAGCAACGCCTATGTTGATGTTTTTGCGCAAAATAATTTTGTCGCCGTCAACCGATGAATTTACCCACGGAAACTCTGCGAGAGCCGCGGCAGTTGCTTCGATAAAGAACGGCATGAACGTAATTTTCTCCCCGTATTTTTTCTGGAAAGCTTCTTTATTCTTTTCCCTCCAGAAAACCAGGTCGGTAACATCAGCTTCCACAACCGAAGTAACGTGCGGCGATACCTGCTTCGACATCACCATGTGGTCGGCAATTAATTTTCGAACACGGTCCATTTGTACCACTTCATCGCCTTCTCCCACTGTAACAGGTGGGGCAGCTTTTTTCTCTGCCGGAGAATCTGCTTTGGCGGCGGCTGGTTCAGCTGTTCTCGATTTTTTTCTGTTCTCAATATATTCCAGAATGTCTTTCTTTTGTACTCTTCCATTTGCTCCCGAACCTTCGATACTTTCCAGTTCTTCGGCCGAAATGTTCTCTTCTTTTGCAATGGTACGTACAAGCGGAGAATAAAACCGGTTCGACATTTCCCGCGACGGTGTTGTCTTTTCTTTTTTCAGCTCTTTTTCTTCCGGTTCTTCTGACGGGCTTTCTTCCTTCGATTCTTCAGATTTAGTTTCTTTTTCCTTTTCATCACCCTTTTCTGCGGCAGAAGCAGCCTCAGAGTCAACTTCCGCACTCTCGTCCTCATCCTCTTCACCTTGCATATCTATAATGGCAACTACCTCTCCAACAGGCACGAGGGCATCTTCTTTATGCAGAATTTTGGTAACTACACCATCCACCGGCGAAGGAATTTCAGAATCCACTTTATCGGTTGCAACTTCAAAGAGCATATCATCTTCTTCAATGGTATCTCCTTCTTTTACAAACCATTTGGTAATTGTGCCTTCCTGGATACTTTCCCCAAGTTTCGGCATCACAATTTCGAATTTCGACATATTTTTATGCTTTAAATAGGACTTTTGCTATTTTCAGTTTATTAAACACCATAAAAATTGAAATGTTCACATTACAATTTCAATTAACGATTCTTTAAAATTCAATTCACATAAAGGTTTGGTAATTTAATAAAAGTAAGTGGAGGAAAAAAGAAAAAATAAAAGTTATTCCGGTACATAAAATTCACCGGGAAAAATCAGAGAACCGGTTGTTTCATAATTGTAAACCTCCAACTATCTCACTCATTGAATGCATATTATGCCTTTCCAGGTAACTTTTCAATCCTTCAATAATCTGCAGCGGGATAAACGGATCTTTAAACACGGCGGTACCCACCTGGATTGCTGTGGCTCCAGCGAGAAGAAATTCAACGGCGTCGGCTGTATTCATTATACCCCCCATACCGATTACCGGTATTTTTACCGCACTGGATACCTGCCACACCATACGAAGTGCAACAGGCTTAATGGCAGGGCCCGATAAACCACCTGTAACTGTTGAAAGCAGGGGCTTACGGGTTTCCGAATCAATGGCCATTCCCACAAAAGTATTCACCAGCGAAACACTGTCCGCCCCCTGCCCTTCCACAGCTTTTGCAATTTCAGAAACATCGGTAACATTTGGTGAAAGTTTTACAATCAGCGTTTTACCGTAAGCTTTTCGTACTTCGCGGGTAACTGCCTCTGCACCGGGACACGTAACACCGAAGGCCATACCACCTTCCTTTACATTCGGACAGGAAATATTCAATTCAATGGCCGGAATCTTATCCAGTTCGTTAACTTTCTCTGTCACTTCAATGTATTCTTCGACAGTTGATCCGTTAACATTTACAATTAAAGGAGTATCGTAGTTTTTAATTCGCGGATATATATTTTCGATAAAGTAATCAATTCCTTTATTTTGCAATCCCACAGCGTTCAGCATTCCCGACGGTGTTTCCGCCATCCGGGGGTAAAGATTTCCATCGCGGTTACGGGGCGTAGTTCCTTTTAAAAATATACCTCCCAATTGTGAAACATCATAAAAATCATTGATTTCTTCAGCAAAACCGCAGGTTCCGGATGCCAGCATCACCGGGTTTTTAAGCTGAAGCCGATCTATTTTAGTAGTTAAATCTGCCATTTTAATTCGTTTATATTAAAAACCGGACCTTCGGTGCACACACACAAGTTGCCTTTAACGGTAGGTTCAATACAACAGAGGCATACACCAAAACCACATGCCATAAGATTTTCGAGCGAAACCTCGCAAAAAACGCCTGCATTTTTAGCCAGTCCGGCAACCGCCTTCATCATTCCCACAGGACCGCAGGCATATACTTTATCGTACCGTTCGATGTCATTTTTCAACAATGGATGATCAGTGACAAAACCTTTTGTTCCCAACGAACCGTCCTCGGTTGTTAAATGTATTTTACCGTATTTTTTATAAGATTCTAATTCAACATGATCGGAAGCACTTCGCGCACCTATCACTATGTCTATGTTCCCGGCCGGAAGTTTCGATTCTTTGGCCAAAAAAAGCATAGGAGCCAAACCGCTTCCGCCGCCAACTGCAAGAATTTTTTCGGATTTACCGGGAAAGGTAAAATGTTTTCCCAAAGGGTAAATCAAACTCAGTTTTTCTCCGGGAGTGATTTCTGTAAGTTTTTTCGAGCCACGCCCCAAAATTTTTACAATTACTGAAAGTGTATTTTCTGTATTGTCAACTTCAAATACTGAAAATGGTCGCCGCAAAAAAATTTCACTGGCACTTTTGATATCAATATTTACAAACTGCCCGGGAAATATCGGAGGCAATGTGCCCGGAGCCTGCAATTTTATTAAATAATTGGTAGAATTAAGTGGAATATTATTTAAAACCAAAAAGTCGGAGACTAATTTTTTTCCCATGCTGTACCGATTTGCCGGCAAAGATAATTATAATTTTTCTTCTGAAATTAAACGTACATTAAAGAAAAAACCGCCAGTACTTTTAACTGACGGCCCTCTGTTCTTGGGTTTTGTTCTGTAATGTAAGTTGGTCTAAATTCCGGGTCTGTAAATCTGTCAACTAATATATAACCATCACCATCTTGTCTGAATTTGTATGGTACAAATGTAAAACTATTTTTCAATTTACCATGTACATATGTGAACTTTTTTCATATGTTTTAAAACACATGAGTTATAAATGTGAATTATCATGCATTGTACGAAAGGAAAGTACCGTCGGAATAAAGTAAAACTACTTTTTCGAGAATTTTTTTGGGTGATTGTCCCGGGGACTCATATTTTTCATTCTGTCTATTTACAGAAGAGAAAAGTAATTCTTCGCGAACCTTTTCTTTTGGAACTGTCTGGGATGATTTTGACTTATCAGCTGCATCCATCACCATTGGCTCTTCTCCGGTAAATAGCCAGCGGGCGTTAACTTTTGGAAAAGCCAGCAGGAACTTTTCAATAAAAGTAGCACCGGGTTTGTTTCTTCCATTTAAAATATGGGATATATTGGATCGCTGAACTCCCAGGATATCAGCAAGTTCACCAGGAGTTATATTTTTGTAATCAATAAATTGTTGAATACGATCCTTCATCTTTTTACCGCTCTGAATAGAATACACAAATGTACATTATTAATAAATAATATCCAACACATGAAGAATATTTTTTTAATCTGCCAAAAACCATCATTTTTTATATTTTCTGATAATAGATTGTATTTCAGCGTTTTAATTTAATGTCTAATATCTATAATATATTACAGATAGGTCTGATTATATAACTGGATATCATTAATTTAAATATTTAATTGTAATGGAAGGTGCATATACAAAGTACAATTTTAACTCATTTCTATAATTTAGATTAATAAATATTAGTTATTAGATTGATATAATGAACTTTATTGTAAAAATTCCTCTTTCGATTTGCTTATGGCAAAAATTTTTAATTCTATGCGTGTGATGATCAAAATTCTTTACATCTAAAAAATCAAACTTTGTAATCTTGTAATCTCTCCACTACCGTCTCTATTTCGATTTCTTTTGTAGTGTAGAACTGTAACATCGCATCACAAACCTGGCGTACATTATTATACTTTTGTATTTTGTCCGATTTTCATTTTTGTAAACTGACAGCGTTTGTGATCCATTTTTGCAGCTGCATAATTATTTCATAAATAAAGCGTCTGTATTTTCATTGTTTACGTACATTTGGCGAAACAATCGAAAATATTGAAATCTCAGCTGCTTAAACAATACGTTATTGAGTCCGATAAAACTGATTATAAGTGAGATGTAAACATTTGGTGAAGTTTTCCTGCAGAGTGCAATAATTTTTAATTACAGTATTTTTAAAGATGCGGTCGTTTCAGCTTTTTACATTGGTATTTTTTCTCTTTTTTTTTCTGGTAACATTGGCAGGTTCCTATTTCAACCTCAAAAAAATTACCCGAAAAAATAAAGTTGTCTCCAGGATTTTCCTGGTTTTAAATGTTGCAGTATTCACTGGTTTTGTTTTGTTGTATATCTACCCTTTTCAACCACGGGCGGCAACGAATTATCCCGTTTATTTTTATTACAATACTTTTCTTTTTGCAGTTATCCTATTCAATCTGCCTATGGCATTCTCCGGTTTGATGCAGGTCGTTTTAAAAAAATGGAGTGAACAAACTGTCCTTTCTTATGCAGGGATGCTCATGGCCCTTGCGTTGTCTGCAGTAATGGTTTTTGGAACTTTTGCAGGCAGCAGGCAAATAAAGATTACCCGCATAGAACTCCATTTTCCAAATCTGCCCGATCAATTTAACAATTATAAAATAGTACAGCTTTCAGATTTTCATTTGGGAGGGATGCTTCGTCCTGACAGGCTTTTAAACAGAACCTTTGAAAAACTTGAGGAAATCGAACCTGATTTAATCGTGTTCACCGGAGATCTTGTGAATAATTTCGCCAAAGAAGTTAACCGACTTGACAATTCGCTCAGAAAAATAACTCAAACAGCCCCGAGTTATTCCATTTTAGGAAATCATGATTACGGAGACTATACCGATTGGGAAAGTCCTCAGCAAAAACAAGCTAATTTTGAGGCCATTCTGGAGGCACAAAAGGATGCAGGGTTCCGGATGCTCAACAATGAACATGTAGTTTTGAAAAATGGTGCTGATTCAATTTTTCTGGCAGGCGTTGAAAATTGGGGACACCCGCCATTTCCGCAGTATGCCGATTTGGACAAAGCAATAAAAAATATTTCTGAAGCGGCATTTACTGTTTTATTGACGCACGACCCGGCGCACTGGGAAAGCAAAGTAACAGGTAAAGAGGATATTGAACTCACGCTGTCCGGCCACACACACGGTTTGCAGTGGGGAATAAAGCTGGCCGGAATTCCTTTTAGTCTGGCATGGTTCACCCGAAAAAACTGGGGAGGGCTTTACAAAAACGGAAATTCCCTTCTTTATGTAAATACCGGCCTCGGTACGGTTGGAATGCCCTGGCGACTGGATATGCCGGGAGAAATTACATTATTTGTTCTAAAAAGAAGTGAAGTCGATTGAAAATAAAAAATTGAAATAGACATCTTTTAATTCCGGAAGGTACGAAGCCCTGAAACCCAGTTCGGATGGCGCATAAAACCTGAGCATATTCACATCGAATGTAATTTCTGTTCCCACTGAAGATATATCTTCAGTGAACTTACCAACAACTTCTCCCCGCTGATAATAGTCGCCTTTTAACCGGGTATAATCGGTAAATAACGAAGCTTTTATGCGCCGGATATAAAGTAGTCCCAAAAAATTCCAGTCAGGATACAGCAGCGGCAGTTTGTAATCGGCACTGCCTGTATAAATTTCGGTGGTATTAATTCTTCCCCAGCCCCTTGCGTACCTCACCACATCAGAAAAACCAAAGGTTCCGTTACTGGCTTTTTGCTGAGCTCCGCCATAAATTTTAATTCCATGATTTTTCATAAAACCAGGCAAATACAACACAGACTGAAGCGCTTTTACCTGGCCGGCATTCAGTGACCCAAACGGAGAATGCCGGAAAGTTCCGTCGATTACCAGGCCAAAATCAGGAAACATATCGAGGTAACTTTGCTTTAAAAGCTGGTGAAAATAAAGCCGGTACGCCAGCGAATGAAAACTCCCGCCGTGAAATTGTTTTGGAGCAGATTCATGGGCTTTGTAATAATTAAAACCATATTGAATTTCAGGCTGAAAAAACCGGTTAAACGGCCCACGTTCCAGATTCAGGGGTAATCTCATGCTCAGGCTGGAGTTGGTTTGTGCCCAAGTATAACGCTGTTGTACCGTATCCCGGCTAATTTCTTCTCCCCGGCTGTTCAGGTTTTGTTTAATCTGCCAATAGTTGGAAGCCCTTGTTCCATGCGAAAACCTCAGGTCCAAAACCGGATACCATCCTTTGAACGAATAATCGGCAACAAATCTCCCGGTTTGTTCTGTTAAATCCCATTTGTAGCCTAAAACCGTTTCTGAAATTCCGAGTTTGTCCTGCGACATAAAACTTACTCCGGGAGCAAACTGGTATTCATCGGTATCGACATAAACCGGCGCCCAGCTGTGAAAGTTAAACAGCTGATTTCCCTTTGAATATTTTTTTGACGGATAACCTTGCGAAATCGTATCAGAAAAAACCGGTATTCCATTTTCCTGAAGCGCCAACTCTTCCGCCAGTTTGTAGGTTCCTTTTTTTACTTCTTCCAGAGGAGTAACCTGTTCATGATTTGCGGAAATTTGAATTAACCGGAAACCGCCGGAAGTATAATCGCTTAGCGCAATTGATTTTCCATCGCCTGAAATTGCCGGCGATTCAACTCCAAACCTCGATTCATAAATCTGTTCTATTTGTTTCGAATTCAAATTCAACCGGTATAAATTGTCTTTTCCTGAATAGGAACTGATGAAATAAAGCCATTCGCCCGAATATTTCAATTGCTTTACATCTGCCAAATCAGTGGGTGTGAGCAGGTCCATTTTTTCAGCAGAAAAATCTACGGTTACTATTCTTTTTCCGTTTTCAGTGAGCATAACAGCCGCTACTGTTTTATTGGTAAGCCATTCGGGACTAAAAAAATAGTTGTTTCCGGCAGACTGGAAGCGATGAAGCAGCTCTCCGTCGGAAAGCCGGTAAACCGACAACCAGTAATTGTTGGAATAATCGGTTTCTACCACTGCCACTTGCATTTTATCGGGTGAAACTGCGGGGCTGAATGCTTTGAATTCGGGAGTAATGCTCATACGTGCTTTTGTTTGGGTATTGAACAACCTGATTATTGAACGTCCGCTGTGTTGCCAGCGTAAATCAGGTACCTGTTCCGACCACACCATCCAGTTTTCGCGGCCATTTACCGATTCCCTGAAAACATTTCCGGGGAATACCAACCTTTTTTCCTTTCCGCTCGTTCCTACCTGAACGAAAGATGGTATTTCGTTAAAAGCCGTTTTGTAAGCAATGAGCGTAGAATCGTTTGCCCAATGGTTATAACGATAGTTGGTGAAATATTTTCCCGTTTCCGAAATTTCTTCAAAAGGAGTTGACGAATAATTTTTGTCGGCTTTTACCCAGTTAACATGCAGGCTGTCGAAAACCGACCGGTAGTTTTCGGCGGTATTTATTCCGGTGCGTTTTTTTAAAACCCGACGCATGGGTAAAACTGAAAGCGGTTTTTGGCCAACCCGGGTTAAAACTTCTTCCCAAACGGAACTTCCGTACCGTGCCCTGATGTTACCTGTCAAAAAATATCCCATAGTATAGTGGTTGGGAACATAATTGCGGAACGAGCCAAAATAGGCCTTATCGTAAGAAAATACTCCTTTTTCCACAACCTGCGCTTTTTGTTCCATTAAAAATGAGGGAAACCTTCCCCTGCCATAATTACTAAGGGCTGTCTCGGTAATCACAGCATCGCCTTCGATAAACCACCAGGGCAAATAGGCTCCAAAAACAAGCGCGGTACCCTGTTCTCCCAACAAAAACCTGGCCCAGCGCGGTAAATTGCTGTTAACTTTGGTGAGCTGAACAACATGCCTGAACTCGTGCAATGCAAGTTGTTCCAGCCAGTCTTGCGGGTAAATTCCCTGGTGCGGCGTGGTATAAAACTCGGCGCGCCGGGGAGCCCAGGCAACCAATCCGTTCGATTTTACGGTTTGGGTGTGCAAAACAACCGGCATTTTGTCGGGGATGTGCTTTAACGAATAACTTCCGTAAGGATATACCGTTTCGAGGGTGCCGGCAAGCTTTTGAGCCTGCTTTTCAAAATAGTCAGGATAAATTAACTGAAAATTTTTTGTATCGATCTGGCGCCACCGGATTGAAGCGGGGTCCTGCCCGGTTTGAAAATACTGGGCCGAAACCTTAAACACAGCAGAAAAGATAAAGAGTAAAATGAGTAGTTTCTTCATGCTTCAAAAATAATCATTCCCAAAAAGAAACCATCTTCCGGGCAAAAAAAGTGGCCGTTCTGCAAAAAGAACAAAACGGCCGTTAAAAGTTTATTTGTTTTAAAATTATACCTCGTTCACACCCAGAATCGGAATCGGGTTTTCATCGTCGTTTTGGTTCAACACCGATTGATAAAGCGTTGCAAAAGCTGCATGAACCCACATGATTGAGATGATTATTCCAACTATAAATACAATTATTCCCGCTATATAAATGAAAAAAGAGATAATTCCCATGCCAAAAATTTTCCATCCGTGGCCACGGGTCATTTGCCAGCTTTTTTCCACCGCCTGCATCGGTTCGAGGTCTTTGTCCATTATTAGATACGGAACAAAAGCCAGGCGGCATAAAACAATTATTCCCGGAATAATAAGCAGAATGAAACCAATAATGGTAAGTGCAACTACAATCAGGTTTGCAAGTACAATTTTCAGGTATTTGGTTTTAAAACCGTCAAAAAGATACCTGATATCGGCATCTTCATCCCGCATCGCTTTCAGAAAAAGGTATTTTTCGCCATAGTTGATTACCGGCATAAACAAAAATCCGTAGGCTACGCTGAACAAGGCAACCGGCAGCACCCAAACCATGTTAAACCAGTTGCCTTGATCGGCTTTCCAGTTAGCAGTAACCGGGCCGTTTAGCAAACCTGCAATTATTACAGCAAGCAACAGCGGTAAAAATGCCTTTTCAAACATTTTCCGCCATCCGTAACTAAAACTTCCTCCCACCGAAGGAGCCAGATTAAAATACTTTTCGTTTTCCATTTTGTTTGTTTTAAAATTTTCTGTTTCGAACATCGATGCACCGAAATTAAAGCATTGCTAAAAAAAATCCTACCTACCTTGGTAGGAAATGAAATAATCACTACTTTGGTATGTCCTTATTTACGGCACTTTCAGCTTGCTGTAATCGGATAAAACAGCAATCAGTAAAACCGCATAGATTTTTCTGTTGTTCTCAAAAATTTTAAAACCAATATTAGAACACGACCAAAGTTTGTACTAAAATGCTCATTGAAAATATCTCGTACCTGGTAACATTTGTTGCAACCACCGGCATGGCTGTAATCGGTTCACTGTTGTCGTATCAGGTATTTCATGATTACAAAAAGCCTGTTTTGCAAATTCTGCTCTACCAGCAAATTCTGCTGTTTTCATTTTTTATTTACGCCATTTGGGGAAATATATTTCTTCGCGCAATAATAGCAGATGTGGACTTAAACGCCGAGCTGGAAACGAAGATTGCCTTTTTTGTTCCCATTATCGGAATACCGTTTTTAACCGGGAGTTGGTTTATGCTGTTAAAATTTGCTTTTAATGTAAATGGATACAGCGATTCAAAACTTTGGATTTACGGTTACTTCACCACTTTTCTGTTTCTGCTTATGGTATTTGCCTTCCTGGTTCAGAACCATTTCATTCAAACGCCGGTAAAGCCCGATATTTTTCTGGTACGCCTTTTTTTGGTGGTCAACCTGTTTTTTCATCTCGTTTTCATCTTCCCGTTTATCAAACAGAATAAAAACAAAACTGCCGGTTTTAAAAACAGTGACTTCCGAAAATGCATCTGTTTTTATTGTTCAGGTGTATTTTTGTATTCCGCAGTTTTGTGGTTCCTGGGTGATTTTGGATTTATCGGCATTAACCTGTCGTTCATTTTGTTGTTTGGCATCAGCACGTTGTTGCCGGTTTGTATAAAACTGTTCGTACAATTCCCTGATACATCAAAAACAGAATTGAAAAAAGATTTCGAAACGTTTTGTTCGGCCTACGAAATTTCGAAACGTGAGGCTGAAATTATTCTTGAAATATGCTCGGGAAAAACCAACAAAGCCATTGCCGAAAAACTTTTTATTACCCTGCAAACGGTAAAAGACCACACACACCATATTTATACCAAAACACAGGTGAAAAACCGGATGCAACTCGCCAACCTTGTGCGGGAAAAAACAGGCATAAAATGATATATAAATTACTTCCGCCTACTCGTCGAAAAACAAGTCTTCTTTAATTTTTTTGATCCGGTCGAGTGCGTAATTTATATTCCGTGCCGATTCGCCGGCTTCTTTTAAATAAACCGTGTAGTAGTTTAACGCAATCGTTTTGTTGGAGTTGAACTCTTCGTATGTGGTGGCAATTTCGAACAAAACCTCAAAGTTTTCCGGATCGAGTTCATTGGCTTTTTTCAATGCAATAATTGATTCTTCAAACTTTCGCTGCTGTCCGTAAATTTGTCCCAGGTGGTGGTACATCTCAGGCAAATAATAGGGTGTTGCCGATTCGATGGCCGCATTCATGTACGCTTCAGAAACTTCATACTGTGCAAGTTTTTTATACGAAAGGCTTAAATAAAAAAGCGCAAACGGATCGTTGGCTACCTGGCTGGCACAAATGTCGAGGACTTTGATCGCCTTGTTTTTTTCTCCCGAAAAATAGAGACTGATGCCGTAATTCAGCAAAACTTTATATATCGAGTCTCCGCCCGCGATAAAATATTCTTCGTAAACTTCACGGGCTTCTCCATATTGTTTATTTCCGAAAAGCTGATTGGCTTTCTGCTCATAAAACCCGGCAACTCCGGGAAAATTTTCAATTCCTTTTTCGATGACTCCCATTGCATGGCCAAACTTTTCGGTTTGCTGATACAGTCTCATCAGGTTAAAATATGACGAATAATCGCCCGGATTTTTTTCAATTACGCTTTCATACAAATCGATAGCCTGCGACGTTTTGCCGGTTTGATGGGCACAAAAAGCAAACTGTTTGTTCCAGAACGTATTGATTGAGTCGATTTGAAATATTTTATCAAAAACGGCATAAGCTTTCCCGTACCTATTTAGTTGAATGTAATTTCTTCCCAGCTTAGCATTTATTGTCAGATTGCCGGGTTGCAACCTCGCAGCCTTTTCATAAAAAGGATTCGCTTCGTGATGGTTTCCAAGGGTTGTAAGTACATCTGCCAGTTCAAGCAGCATGTCACTGTTTTCAGGTTCAAATTCCAATGCCCGTGAAATTGCAGCAGCTGCTTCCTGATATTTTTGCATGGAATTCAGTACCAGACCCTTTTTGAAATAAAGGATTCCATCAGGATGATTTCCAATTCGTTTGTCGATTTGCTGAAGCGCTTCTTCATATTTTCTGTTCAGAATGAGCAAATCGATTTTTTCCTGCGAGAAGGAACTGAATTGAAATGCTAAAAAGAAAGCCATTAAATATACCATTCTCATAAATAACCTCAACGTTTTTTATTCCTGCAAGCCCAAAACGATATTCCAAAGAAAAAAGTTTCGGATTTGCAGGAATAAATTTTAAACATCTTTATTGTAAGGCAAAATTAATCGGCACGGTATAACTTACGTTTACTTCTTTGCCGCGTTGTTTTCCGGGTATCCATTGGGGTAAACTGTTTACTACACGCAGTGCTTCCCGGTCGAGTTCCTGATCAACCCCCCGGGCAATTCTTGCATTGGCAACTTCCCCGTTTTTATCCACAACAAACGTTACGTAAACACGGCCCTGAATCCCGTTTTGCTGGGCAACTTCCGGGTACTTGATATTATTGGCGATAAATTTCCGCAGTTCAGATTCTCCACCCGGAAATTCGGGCATTTCTTCTACAATAAAGAAAATCTGTTCATCTCCTTTAAGGGTCTTCGGCATTTCCTCTTTTTTCTGAACCAGGAAGATATTTCCGAGACTGTCGGTTTCAATTTCAAAGCTATTGACATTGGCAAACCGTTTTTTAAATTCTTCCATGTCTTCAGCTGTTCCCTCCATTTTCATTCTTCCGTCTTCAAGCAAGGTAGATTTTATGGTAATTGCCTCTTTGTCAGCAACCTGACTTTCCTGCATTTCGGTTTCTTTCTGTTCGCAGGCAAATACAAAGATCAATACAACAGCAGTTATCACGCCCAATGTTATTTTTACATTGGCCAGTTTCGATGATTTTATTTTTGACATCATTTTAATTCGGTTTTTAATTAAAGAATAATTGAAATTGTTGGTTAATACAAGCTGCCCGCCAGCAAACTGACTGAGCAACAATTTTTTATAATACCCACGATTTACGCCCGAACGAAGCACAGCCTGGTCGGCCAGAAACTCGTGGTTTTCGCGGATGGCGCGACGCAGCATCCACATAAACGGGTTGAACCACTGGAACGTTGTAAGCAATTCAAGAACAATAACATCCAGTGAATGTCCCTGTTTTACGTGTTCCATTTCGTGCGCCATCATACGGTCATACCCTTCGCTGTTTTGCAGCGAACGGCTTACAAATACATAATTGAGAAAGGAAAACGGGCTGTATGGTTTCTCGATAAAAACCAGTCTCAGCCGGTCGTATTTTCTGACTTCGTTTTTTTGAATCAACAGCGCAATTTGCACCATCCGAAACAAAAATCTTCCCAAAAAAAAGACTACACCTGCCAGGTAAATCCATACAATCAGCGAAACCGAAAGCACAGCCTGTTCAACGGTTGCCGACAAATCGTTCCCGTAAACCGTAACTGCTTCCAACACATTCCGGTAAGGTGTTACCGTAATCTCCGAAAGCATAACCGACTGCGGTTCATACACCCTGAATTTCAAAAACGGCAGGATAACCGAAAACAAAACGGCACCCAGCAGAAACAACCGGTTCAGCCTGAAAAACGTCTCTTTACGTAAAAATAATACGTAAATCATGGCCATAAACGACAGGCTGATACCCGATTCCAGTATAAAATTAACTGTGCTGCTCATTTTCTTCCGGATTTTCGTTTTCCAAATCGCGTTTCACATCTTCCATTAGTTCGTCAAAATCAGAAAGGCTCATGTTGTCTTCTTTGGCAAAAAAAGAAACCATTTCTTTAAACGAACCGCTGAAATAGTTGCGCATAAAGTTCTTCATAAAAGAACGGGTGTAATCTTCCCTTGCAACCAGCGGAAAATATTCGTGAGTTTTACCGTAGGCGTTGTGCCCTACAAAACCTTTCTTTTCAAGAATTCTGATTATTGTGGAAACGGTGTTGTATGCCGGTTTTGGTTCAGGCATCTCGTCAATCAGGTCTTTCACAAACGCTTTCTCCAGCTTCCAGAGCAACTGCATCACCTGTTCTTCCGCTTTGGTTAATTCTTTCATCTTAAACATTAAACTTTAAACATTGAACTTCGAACTACTTTGGATATCCGTTTCAAACATACAACTAATTTTTTAGTTTTCAAACTAATTCTTTAGTTATTTTAAATTTTTAGCATAACTCATTGATTACCGGAATAACAATTAACTAATATTTTAGTGGCAAATGAATTCAG
>CAZXHP010000004.1:0-12308 GCA_964639655.1 uncultured Mariniphaga sp. | reverse complement strand
TCTTGCTTCGCTCATAGCCTTCAGGTTCTCGGGAGGGGTCAAAACTGTAATTTCACAGCCGGCAGAAAGGATGTAGCGTTCGTTTTTATGCTTTTCCACCAGGTTGCGGCAAAGGTGAAAAACTTCTTCGTGCGGTTTGTCCTGTACCAAAACCGGATTGATGTTCCCGCCCAGAATTACCTTCTCCCCCAGCACAGAGCGGGCATGATCGATATCGACCTGCCAGTCGAGATCGAGGAAGTCGATATTCAAATCGGTATAGGCCGGAAGCAGGTGGTTGGTATCGCCGCAAATATGCAGCTTTATTTTGCCTCCGAGGCTGTGAATATATTCAATCAGCTCTTTATGCCGTTCTTTTACAAAAAAATCGTAGGTTTCCGCGTCGATTTGGGAACAAACAGCATCGCCCATACCAATGATTTCGCAGCCTGCCTCAATCTGGGCTTTCGCAAAATCTTTGGCTGTAACCATACATTTGTCCATCAACCGGTTGGCAAAATCGGGTTCCATCATCAACTGCATCATCATGTTTTGCACCCCGGCCAAATCACATGCCTCGGCCAGGGGGCCTTCAATCCACCCAATGATCGGAATGTTTCCCTGTGTTTTTTCCGAAAGAATTTCGCTTGCCTTAATTCGGTCAAGCGTACGTTCTGATTTGTAAACGTCAGGTATTTTCAGGTTAATTACTTCATCCATACTTTCCACCACGTAATTCAGACAACGCGGCACGCCTTCGGGTACAAATTCGATTTTTGCTCCAAATGCGCTGGTTTCACGGTACGGATCGGAAATCAGGCCCAGCATATCGAGATCAAATTCATCCAAACAACGCAGGTTTGCCTCTGCCAGCACACGGTAGTCCGAAGCAAATTCACCATAAGTTTTTCCGATAAAACGGGCGGCAAAGTGCATTAGAATCGGGCGAAAAAGTACTATCCCCGGTAAAGCTCCTTTTTGCTGAAGGAGGTGGAATTGTTCGGTTTTTGTCATGGTTTCAGATTTAAAACTTTTGTAATTAATAGGGATGCAAGGTAATTATAAATCATAATAATCCTAAAACATTTTATTTGCTGTTTCAGGCGAAAAATATACTCTTCCCGCAAATTTGTCAATACAGCAAAAATCTCTATTTTTCGTGGGCATTAAAAACGGGAACAGGAGAATAAATTCAAGAACAGGTGAAAATACATCAGGATATTATTGATGGTATAAAAAGTGGGAATAAAGAATCGTTCAAAATTTTTTTCAATGATTTTTATCCTGTGCTGTGCCTGTTTGCTGAAAAGTTCCTGAATGACCCGCAGCAAAGCAAAGATGTAGCCCAGGAAGCGTTTATCAGGTTCTGGGAAAAAAAAGAGAATTTCAACGACCTAAAATCGGCCAGAAATTTTTTGTACGTAGTTGTAAAAAATGAAAGCATCAATGTGTTGAAAAAATCCAAAAGGACCGAAAATCTCACTGTCCTTGAAGAGGCGGCTTCCGAATCGTTTTTAAAACAGAATATCATTCAGAGAGAAACCTTTTTTTTGGTACGACAAGCTGTTAAAAGTTTGCCTGACCGGATGCGTGAAGTGATTGAGCATTCGATGCTTGGAATGAAGAATGATGAAATTGCCATGCAGTTGGGAATTTCGCCGCTCACCGTTCATACTTCAAAAAAAAATGCTTACCGGAAACTGCGTGAAATGCTGAAGTATGTAAAAATCTTTGTCTGAATTTTATTTGGAACAAAAGTTATCCATATCGATTCCGATTTACCTACCGGGGTTCAAATATAAATATCGGGCCTGCTATAGCAAACGACAGGCAGGCCCGATATTCAGAAGAATAATTTTTAGGTCATTTCAAAATCCAAAAATATCTTCGTGGGTGATTTCTTTTATTTTGCCGAACGGTTTCAGCGATTCAAAATCGATGTTTTCCTTTTTGCTCTGAATAAAATATTGTTTATTCGGACTGTTGACATGCTCTCTGAAAAAATCGCTGAATTTGTCGGGAGTCATTTCCAAAAGATCATTATACTGGGTTTCGCGCACATCGTAATCGATACCCTTATCAAGCAGGCCCAGGTAACGACCGAACCAGTACCTTCGGGGCAACCGTTCCGACTCCAGCGACTTAATGGCTGCCTTCCGCGCAATTTCAAATTTTTCAGGGTCGAATTTCATCGTATCCAAAAGCCCTTCCATGGCGTGCATTGCTTCCGCCAGTTTGTTCGCCTGGGTTCCTACATATCCCACTACCGCGTTATCGTCGTCGGTAGTAATCTCCATCTGGTAATAGCTCCCCGAAGAATAAGCCAGCGCCCGCGCTTCCCTGATTTGCTGGAAAATGATGCTTCCCAATCCTACACCGTAATAATTGTCGTATAACTCTTTGTATGCCAACAGATCAGGAGAGTACGGTACCTCGTTTTTTATTACAAGGCTAACCTGTGCCTGAACCATGTCGTCGTCCAGAAAGTAAATCAGCGGTTCGTCGAGCGGCAGATAATCATATTCCTTTTTGGAAGGAACCCCGGCAAAAGTTTCAGGCATTTTGTGCCGGGCAGTTACTTTTTGAATCACTTCTTCCTTTGGTTTTCCTCCTGAATAATAGACGATGTGTTTATAGTTAAAAAGCTGCCTGATTTTATCCAGCATTTCAGCCGGATCCTGTTTTTTCAACTCTTCTACCGAAGGATTATTGGTAAATGCATTGTCAGGTCCAAATTGCAGGTATTGCCGGGCATGTGTAGTAACCGACCGTTGGTTTTCTTTCAGCAGCTTTCGGTTTCCAACCTCTTTTTCAATCCGGTCTTTAAAAACCTCAGGATCATTCTGCACATCTTCAAACAGATGTTCCATCAGTTCCAACGCTTTGTAAAAGTACTCATCCAACCCGCGCAAATTCACGTAAGTTTTATCACCGGACGCCGAAATAGTGAAAGAAATTCCGTACCGGAAAAATTCTTTTTTCAGACTGTCGGCAGAGAACCTGGAAGTGCCGAGTTCCCTGAAATACTGCATCGCAAAAGGCAGCAGGTTGTCGTGATCTTTACCTACGGGAATAATGTAACGAAATGAAAACAGTCCGTTTGTTTCGTTCTGGTAATAAAAATCCATCCCGTTTTCGAGTTTCGTTCCGGGGAATTCACTTTTATAGTCTATAAATTCGGGCTCGATGTCTTCCTGCTCTCCTTTTACAAACTGCCGTGCAAAATCCGATTCGTTGTCATTGTTCAAAACGAGCGGGGTAATTTCAGGCTTTTCTACCTGCACCAGTTGTTTTTCGCCTTTTCGTTTGAAAACGGTAATGTAATTTTCGTTGTAATGCCTGTTGGCAAAAGCAACAATATCTTCTTTTGTCACATTTTCCAGCTCTTCCGGCAACGCCACATACTTTTCATAAGGCATGCCGTACATTACTGAATAGAGTACCGCATTGGCCCTTGTAATATTACTTTCGCGCCCGCTAATGCGATTCAGTTTTATATTGTTTACAATGGCTTCCAGCAACCACTCGCCGAATTCCCCCCTTTTTATTTTTTCAATCTCATCGCGAATGAGGCTTTGTACTTCTTCCAGTGACTGCCCCTCTTTCGGAATACCGCTGAAATAATGAATGCCGTAATCTTTTAAAAACAATAAACTGGCGCCCGACGAATGAACTTTGGCGGTCCGGTTGAGATTGATGTCCAGCAAACCCGTTTTACCACTGTTCGACAACAACCCGTCGATAATCATGGAATACTTGTAATCTTCGCTGTTTTTCCCGTTTGAACGGTACGCCATCACCACTTTTTCTTCTTCTTTTGAAAAAAGTTCACTCACTCCTGGCTCTGTAATTGGATCTTCATCGGGAAAAGTAACTTCCGGAAATTCTTTTTTCCGGTAACTTCCAAAGGAGTTGCTCAGAACTGGAATGGCCTCTTCAGCCTCGACATCGCCGGAAAGGATAATAACCATGTTGTTGGGCACATAGTAAGTATCGAAAAATTTATGAATATTGATCATCGACGGATTTTTCAAATGTTCCGGGTATCCGAGCACCGGCCTGTTATACGGGTGTTTTTTGAAAAGATTGTCGAGCATGGCATAAAAAATCTGCCGGCTGTCGTTATCCTGCGCGCGGTTATATTCTTCATATACCGTTTCCAGTTCGGTATGAAAAAGCCGTAAAACCACATTGTTTATCCGCTCGCTCTCCAGTTCCGCCCAGCGCTCCAGTTCATTGGACGGGATGCTTTGGCGGTAGTAGGTAAAATCGTACGAAGTGGCTGCATTTAGTCCTTTTGCACCCATTGCAGCGGTCAGTTTGCTATACTCATTGGGCGCTACATACCGGGAGGCAATGGTGGAAAGGCTGTCAATTTTTGCATAAATCCGCTTCTTTTCCTCTTCGTCTTCGGTAAACCGGTGCATTTCATACAAATCCGATATTTGTTCGAGCAATGGTCGCTCCCTCTCCCAGTCGATTGTTCCAATCCTGCCCGTTCCTTTAAACAGCATGTGTTCGAGGTAATGCGCCAGGCCTGTGCTTTCCTCCGGCTCAACCGCCGACCCTGCATGAACGCCAATCATGGTTTGTATCCGCGACTCACCCTCGTTCGCACTGATATATACTTTCAGCCCGTTTTCGAGGGTGTAGATTCGCGTATTCATGGGATCGTTCGTTACATACCGGTATGTATTCCCAATTGCGTCCTGCTTCTGTTTTACAACATAATCAGATGTTTGTGCCTGCAGACCTGCTGTAAAAATAAAGGCAACCGCGAGGGTGAAAATCACCCGTTTTATCCAACTCCTATTCATTAAATTCATTTTCTGCTAAAAGGTTTTAATATGTATTTTGTTCCAGTTCCCCGCCGCTCGAAATAATTTCATTTTCGGCAAGCGGGAACGCATAACGGCGGCTGCCTGCTTCCAATTGGTATGTTTTTAACGGCGCGTTCAATTCCGGCAAATTTCCGTTCAGCGAATAAAACGTTCGTGTGATGTCCACATTATCCAACAGCGGATCGCGGTTTATCCGGTGCAGGTCGTACCAACGGAGAGTAAACGGAAATTCACGGTTACGTTCGTCGATAACCAGCTGCGTCAGTTCCTTCTCTCCCGCCGGGTAATCCAGCGCTTCATATTCATCTGCCTTGTACCTTGCCTGGCGTAATGCTTCCACGTTGGCTCTGGTTTGCTCCGCATTTCCCTGCCGCGCATAACATTCAGCCCGAATCAGGTACATTTCCCCGGTTGTGGGGCCTGATGGGATATCATTTCCCGCTCCGAGAAACGCATAGCCCACATAAGGACTGATACTGGTTCCAATTCGTACACCCTCCACAAACAACGCATCGTAACGGATATCGGTACTGTCGTACAGATTTATTAATTTTTCGCTCGGATAAGCATGTTGGTAATAGGTTCTTTGAGGCAAAAACCGGATATAATAAAGCTCAGGCCAGTTGTAAATATCGGCTGACGTCATTATTTTGGTATAAGGATACATCGAGCCCAACCCGAGCCAGTTGTACAACTCGCCGTCCTGGTACATCACATCCTCGTATGAAACCAGCTGGCTGTGGGCATTCAGGGCGTTATTCGCATGGGTCAAAGCCTTGTCGTATTCTCCCTTGTAAAGGTAAAATCTTGCGGCAAAGGCTTCCACGGCCGGCAAACCTGCACGCCATGGTTTTCCGTTCCATTCTGTTTTATTTGTACCGAGCGCCATCAGCAGATCAGCCTCTATAAAATCGTAGGTTTCCTGTAAGCTGGCTCTTTCCAGCGACTGTTCCACGCTGATGGTAGTTCTTAGCGGAAGGCCCAACTCACCTGCATTTTCTTCTGAATAAGGCAAACAATAGACTGTAACCAGGTTAAAATAACTGTATGCCCTTATAAAATGGGCTTCGTAGCGCAGTTCCTCCTTTTCCGCTTCTGTTCCTTCCACTTCACCGAGGAAATCGAACACCAGGTTGGCTTTGCCGATTTTACCAAATTCGGTTACCCAATCTCTGTGCTCGTTGGCATTTTTGAGTACATAGTCGTCCCACAAAAACCATCCCAGCGAATTATAATCGGTAAATATGCGGGGTTGAAAATAGTAGTGGAAAGTATCGACTGCTGCATTATCGGTAGCGCACATGGCGGCAAAGTTGTATTCCGAAGCGTAATCGATAATATTATTGAATAAAAGATTCAGGTCTTCCGTCGTTTTAATCGGTTGATTACTTTTTTTCGACGGATATTCATCGAGAAACTCGTCGCAGGAAGTAAAAGCGACAATTGCAATCAGGGCTATTATTGTATTTTTCATTTTTCTCATTTTTTTAGAATGTGACATTTAAGCCGAACAAATAAGAAACCGGCATTTTAAACCGCAGAAAATCGGGATCGTAATACGTGTCGGTGGCTTTCCATAAAATTCCGATGTTGTTCACCTGGCTGTAAAGCCTGATGTTGGAAATATTCCAGTCCTGAACCATCCCCTGCGGAAGCGTGTATGACAGCATAACTTCTTTCAACCTGATATTGGAAGCATCTTCAACCAGCGTATCGAAACTCCTTACAATACTGTATGCCGATAAATCGGGGACGCTTGCCGGCGGAAGCCCCGGAAATTTGTCGGGCGAACCGTTAATAACCTCTTCCATCGGCTTTCCGAGAACGGAGCTGGCGACGCTGTTCAGCAGCGGGTAACGGGGGGCATCGGCCCGGAACACATGTCCGAAACGTCCGGTAGCAATAGCTTTTAGCGCAAAGCCTTTGTATTCAAAATCACTGGTAAATCCGAGCTCTGTGGTTGGAATTAACGAACCCTCATACTGCATAAAATTACGGGCATCGGAAACCGTTGGAATGTTGAATATTTCGGTTTTCTGATCGTTTTCGAAACGAATCATCGGAATGCCGTTTTCTTCCCCTTCGTAAATGTATGAATAGACCGGAGAAATGGGCCTCCCTTCCACAAATACACTTTCCACTACAATTCGGGCAGGATAGTAACTGAATACATCCAGTTTTGTAACCTCGTTTTTGTTGCGCGACACTACAAGCCTTCCTCTCCAACTCAGGTCGGGCGTGATATTTTGCAAAGTGGCTATTTCTACCTCGATGCCCCGGTTCAGCAGTTCGGCAGCATTTACGGCGTTGGAATATCCCAGACCGTAAGCGCCGGCAATGTCCACGTCGGCCAGCACATCTTCACTTTGTTTCGAATACAAATCGACCTTGCCGCTAAGCCGGTTATTAAAGAACGCATAGTCGATTCCCACATTGAACGTATTTGTCTTTTCCCAGCGCAGTAACGGGTTTCCGAAGTCCTGCACCCTGGCATAATATTCCTGCGTGTTGACATTCGGATTGGCAATATAGGATATAAGCGGAACAACCGAAGTACTGGTCACCACATTGCCCAGAACTCCGTAAGAACCTCTCAGCTGCAGGCGATCAATCCAACCGGCATTCGCCATAAAACCTTCCTGGTTGACCGACCATCTTCCGCCAACCGACCAAAACGGGGCGTAGCGGTATTTCGGGTCTTTTACAATCATGTTCGACGCATCGGTACGCACACTTCCCGTAAGCGTATATTTCCGGTTGTAGGTGTAGGCAAGGTTTCCGAAAAGAGAAAAGAACCGGTTGTCGTCATAAGTTGACTCCCAATTCCTGCCAGGACTTAACCGGGTTTTGCTCGGCGTATAAAACTGGCTGGCGCCAAAGTCGTCGTAGAACGGCTGATTGGCATATAACAGTTTGTCGTCGTCGTATCCCCAAATGCGTACCTGCCGGTTGAAGTTGGAAACATAGGAACTCACTTCACTTCCCACCAAGGCCATAATATGATGTTGTTCTCCCAAATCTTTGTCCAACTGAAGCTGGTTGCGAAGCACGTAGCTTTCATGTTGTGTGGAAGAGCGGTCGAGGGCGCTACCCTGCGGGTATGCATAGCCGTCGCCGCTGTAAACAGTTACATTCCCTGTTGCGGGATCGTAGCCGTTGTAACGGTTTACCTGATTTCTTACAAGGTAACTCTCCTCGGAGTAAATATCTTTAGTGCTGTTTTCAACCCGTTCATACTGAATTTTTCCGTTCCAGGTGAGGCCTTCCAGAAATTTGACATTTAAACCGGCCTGTAAACGAACGGTATTATTTTGAGATTGCCTGTCGCTGCTTCGTATTTCCTGAAGGAGATTGTAATTCCAGTTGTCGTAAGGGAAATTCCCATTGGAAGAAACCTCGTTCAATATAGGCAGGTAATAGTCTTTAACCATCGGCACATAATTCCCGTTTTCATCTACTAAACGCTGGTAGGGCGGCATACTGCGAATATCACGCAGGGAAGCCCCTTCGTTGGTCATATCCTGAAGACCGATGGTAGCCCCCACATCCAAACGCAGCCACTCATTCATTTTAAAATTGTTTTTAAAATTGATAAGGGCTTTCTGTGAATCATCCCCAACATAATGGGAGGCTGTTTTATCGTACAAAACGGAAAATGAATAGTTGTTGCGCTCTGTTGCCCCCGTTACGGAAACATCGAACTGCTGGTAGATATTTTTTCGCAGCAGGTATTCATATACATCGTCCTGGTAATTGTATTGCGTCAACTGAGCCATTTGGCTGTTGTACTCCGATTCGCTGATATTTCCCAGATTGAATTCATTGTATAAACTCAAACTCGGGCTCAGCGAAAAAAGCACTTCGCCAAGTGCCGAGGGGGTTAAATTGCCGGTCAGTTTGTTGTCGTACACATACTTTTCCCAGGCCAGGTGAGTTTCCGTGTCGGCAATCGGGTTAATATATCCCAGGTCGAGTTTGGACCCGATACGCACAAAAGCATTGGCGTCCACCTCGAAAAATTCGGTTCCTTTACCGCTTTTGGTTGTAACCACAATGACCCCGTTGGCAGCGCGGGCGCCCCATATTGAAGCTGCAGCCGCATCTTTCAAAATGGTAACCGATTCCACAATATTCGGGTTGATGGTAGAAAAGTCGGCGTCCTCAACCGGAAATCCGTCCACTACAAGCAGCGGATTGGCAATGGTTTCGGTAAGCGTTCCCTGGCCCCTGATGCGGTTGTCGTAATAAACAGAACCGTCGGGATTGGTTTTGACCACCCGCTGAAAACCCGGCACCATACCTTCGAGCGAAGTGGCTATATCGGCGTTGGGGCGATCCTTAAATAACTTACCGTCGATGACTTCAAACGATCCCGAAAGGCGTTCTTTGGGAAGTTGCTGGTACCCGGTGCTTACGATCAAAACTTCATCTAAGCTGGTTACGGCTTCCTGCATGGTTACATCTACTACACTCCGTCCTTCCACTGCCACTTCCTGCGTGGCAAAACCGATGAAAGAAACCACCAGTACAGCATCCTCACCGGGAACCTCGATGCTGTAATTTCCCTCTTCATTTGTTGTAGTCCCCCGGTAGGTGCCTTTAATCAACACGGTAGCTCCGGGCAACGGGTTACCGTCGGTGCCGGTGATCTTCCCGGCCACTGTTTGCGAAGGCTGTGCCGCGGGTTTGGGACTTTCCTTCTTCTTTCTGAGGACGATAACGTCGTCCACAATCTCCATTTCCACGTCCGTGCCCTTAATACAAGATTTAATCACCTCGATTGCTTCCGAATTGTTTACCCGGACAGAAATATCCCTGACATTTTCGATGTCTTCCTTTCCGTAAACAAAAACAATGTCGGTTTGCTCCTGAATTTCCCAAAGCAGTTCTTCCAGCGAAATTTTTTCAAATTCGAGGTTCACCAACCTTCCCTGGGGAAACACATTGGTCGCATTCATCTGCAATATTCCAAGCAGCAAAATAAAAACTGTCAATCTCATTGTTCGTAATGTTTTTCTCAACTTTTTCCCGTAAAGAAAAAACCATAGTTCAAAAATTTTTTTCATACATTTGTTGTATTAAGTTAGACATGAACGATGCTAATTTAATTCTCGGATGCGGTAGATGGCTGGAAATTATCTCCCGCATCTTTTTTTGATTACGTCTCTCTTTTCCCATGTGGTAAACTAATTATTATTCTATTTTCTTTTTGAGTGATATCGACTAACCGGGTATTTTCGAAAACGTTAAATATGGGATTGACCTCGTTGTACCGGTCGAGCGTAGCGCCGAAACGCACATTTTTCACCTCTTCGTCGAGGTATTCCACATCGAACCGGTACCAGCGTTTCAGGTTGCCGACAATGTCTTCCAATCGTTCGTCCCTGAATATGAACCGTCCGTCTTTCCAGGCGGTATAATAGGCGGCATTTACCTGTTCAACTTCAATCTCCCCGCCGGCGCCGGAAACCGATGCCTGCTCTCCGGGGTTCAGGTTAACGGCCCGGCTCTCTTCGTCGTGACGGTAAATATCCACACTGCCTTCAACCAGTGTAATTTTTTCCGACAATTCGTCGCCGTAAGCTCTTACATTAAAAGAAGTTCCCAAAACCTGTGTAACAGAAGCGGGCGTTTTTACGATAAACGGACGCTCTGTGTCGCCGGTTACCTCAAAATAGGCTTCTCCGGTCACTTCCACTACCCGCTCATTCTTTACAAAAACGACCGGGAACCGTATTTCACTTTCCGCATTTAAAATCACCCGCGTTCCGTCGGAAAGGTTCAGCGCAAATTCTTCGCCGGTGGCTGTGATTATCGTGTTAAAAATTTCACGGCGGGTGGGTGCGGTATTTTTGCCATAATCGAGTACCTGCGTGGTTTTGTCGATAACTGTACCTTCTTCTTCGATGGTAAATGCCGAATCGGCTGCCAAAGGAATAACCCTGCCGTCGTCGAGAATAAGGCGGGCCTCTTTAACCCCGGGATCAATCGATGTTTTTGGTTGAATCACCTCCGTTTCTGCGCCATTGTCGAATGTAATTTCTTTTATAAAAAATACTGCGGAAACAAGAATAGCAGCTACTGCGGCGTATTTGGAAACCGTCAGAAAAACCGACCTGCCTCTTGAGGGCGACTTAATTTTTTTACTGATGTTTTTCCAGCCTTCTGCCGGATGGTACTTTTTTACATTATCCGACTGTTCGGCATACCACGTGCCGTCTTTTATTTGATGGTAAATGTCCCTGTTTTCATCTGATTCATTTAACCAGCTCTCCAAAAACACTTTATCTTCAGCGCTTAAAGAGCCGCTTAACTCTTCCGAAATCAGTTTTGCTATTTTAAAATACCGGTCGTTCTTTTTCATTATCGGTGGTTCATCGTCTTTAAAAAATCCTTCGTTTTTAATTAAGAACAACTGAAACTGAAAAGATGGGTATCCGATCTGATAAAAATTTACCATTGCTTTAATCACATCGTCAAAAAAACGCGAATTGAAAAATAAAACCTGTTTAGATGTTTTATGGAATTTCATTCTGTTCGAATCCGCAGAATTTTATTTTAACCTGCACACGCCAACGTCTTCTTTTTTCTACTTTTGCTGAAAACAACTGAAAAATATGATTCCAAAAATTGAAAAATTAAAATATACCCAATCCGGAAACTTTTTCCTTATGGCTGGGCCCTGTGCCATAGAGGGTGAAAAAATGGCCCTGGAAATTGCGGAAAAAATTATTGAAATCACCGACCGGCTAAAAATTCCTTTCATTTTTAAAGGTTCATACCGGAAAGCCAACCGCTCGCGCCTCGATTCATTCACGGGAATAGGAGATGAAAAAGCGTTGAAAATTCTTCAAAAAGCGGGCGAAACGTTTCAGATTCCCACGGTAACCGATATTCATTCGGCGGAAGAAGCAGGAATAGCAGCAAATTTTGTGGATGTTTTACAGATTCCGGCGTTTTTATGCCGCCAAACCGATATTTTGGTGGCAGCGGCCAAAACCGGAAAAGTTGTGAACATTAAAAAAGGACAGTTTCTTTCGGCAGATGCCATGCAATTTGCGGTGAATAAAGTGAGGGAAAGCGGTAATCCGGACATCGTTTTAACCGAACGGGGAACCACTTTTGGCTATCAGGATTTGATTGTCGATTACCGCGGAATACCTGAAATGCGAAAAATGGAAGTGCCGGTTGTGCTGGACGTCACCCACTCGCTGCAGCAGCCCAACCAGGCCAGCGGCGTTACCGGAGGTCGGCCCGAATTGATTGAAACCATTGCCCGCGCGGGAATTGCCGTGGGTGTTGACGGCATTTTTATTGAAACGCACCCCAATCCGGCAAATGCAAAATCCGACGGCGCCAATATGCTAAAACTCGACCTGCTGGGACCGCTGTTGGAAAAACTGTCGGAATTGTATAAATTTGTGCAAAAGCTGTAACAATGAAAACAATAGAATTAAGAGTAAAAGATAAAATTGCAGAAAAATTTTC
>CAZXHP010000003.1:35072-59947 GCA_964639655.1 uncultured Mariniphaga sp. | reverse complement strand
TTAAAATTATTTTAATAAGTTAAAAACACTGTTTTAGCAGCCCGCTAAACTTAGCGCAGCTCCCTTTAATTTTGCAGTTACCGGTACTTACAAGTTGTCTTTGTTTTTACTCCAAATATTGAGGGTGGATGGTTAATTTATGGGTTAAATTCGGGTTATTGGCTGAAAAAAATTATTAATCCTTTAGTTTGATCGGTCGGAAAATTCACTTTTGTTTTTAGTGCTGTAAATAAGATTCAATTTATTGCCCGTGACAGATTTTTAATATCTTTACCAGTGAATACAATGTCCAAATCATATATTTGTACAATTTTAACGTAAGAAAATTTACAGCGCTTGTTTCAAAATTTTGAAGTCATGCCCGTAACTATAAAACTGCATTTTTATATAGCTTTTATATTTAGCTTTTTCACTTTGCAGGAGTCTTTCCTGGGAGGATTAAAATTTAACGGAAATGACTATCCGATAAATAAACGGACGTCCTATTCCATTTTCGGCGATAAAACGGTTGAATTTTCGGAATACTTCGAAGTAGAATTTAACCTGTCACTTTATTCAGCAGCAGAGATTGGGTACATTATCCGAATAAAAAACAGACAGAGTGATAAAATCTATAATCTGTTTTATGACGGCCAGGGAGAAAACATCGTGTTCCGGTTTAACGAAGAAGGTAAAAGCAGTCTGATTATCGCAGAAATGGACAAAGAGGAACTGCTCGATGCACACTGGTTTAAAATGAAAATCGCATTTGATTTGAAAAACGATTCAATAAACCTTACGATTCACAACCAATCGTATGGTACTGATAACGCCGGGCTTTCCAATACGTATTATCCTGTAATTGTTTTCGGCAAAAGCGACCATATTATCGATGTTCCCTCGTTTGCAATTAAAAGCCTCTCTGTGGGAAACCAAAAAAAGTATTTTTTTGAATTGAGAGAGAATGAAGGGGATGTTGTTCATGAATTTAGCGGTGAAGCGATGGGAGAAGTTTCCAATCCCGGGTGGTTAATCAATGATGCTTATCATTGGAAATTCAGAGCTGCATTTAAGTCGGAAACAGTAGCCGGAGCAAACTATAATACCGAAAAGAAAGAAATTTATTACTTCAACCGGGATTCGATAATTGTGTACAATATGAGGTCGGGAGCAATCCGGACCCGGATTTTTGAAGACCGATGTCCGGTGGAACTTATTTTAGGTACAAATTTTATCGATACGGTGCACAGTAAATTGTATTCGTACGAAGTATATTATGACACTCCTTATGACGGCCCGACCGTTGCCGGCCTCGATTTGGAAACTTACCGCTGGACCGCCGAAAGCTTCGACAAGTTGCCGACTCAGCTTCATCACCACGGCGGTTATTTAAATATGGATACAGAAAAATACACCATTTTCGGGGGGTTTGGAAATATGCATTACAGCAAAAATTTTTATTCTTACGACTTGAATGAGAAAGCCTGGCAAATGGCTGAAGATTTCAGCGGTGATGCGATTGCTCCCCGTTATTTTTCATCGGTCGGGTATTTGAAAAAAACCAACTCAATATACATATTCGGCGGCATGGGCAACGAATCGGGGGAACAGATAGTCGGGCGGGAATATTTTTACGATTTGCATAAGGTCGATTTAAACACGAAACAGATTACAAAACTTTGGGAAATTCCGTGGGACAAAGACAATGTGGTTCCCGTTCGGGGAATGGTTGTACCCGACGATTCCTGCTTTTATACCTTGTGCTATCCCGAGCATTTTTCCGATTCGTTTCTTAAACTCTACCGTTTTTCGCTTAAAGACGGAAGTTATGAGATATTGGGCGATTCGATTCCTGTTCATTCCGACCGGATTACAACAAACGCCAACCTCTATTACGACAGCGGGCTCAATAGTTTGTATGCCGTTGTTCAGGAGTTCGACGACGACATTATTTCCGATTTAAAAGTTTATTCCCTTGCGTTTCCGCCCATTACTGCCGAAAAACTGGTAAGTTATTCAAGACCACAAAATAACAATACTACATTAATCGTTTTACTTCTCGCCGGGACATCGGCTGCCGTTGCCGGGTATTTTGTGTTGAGGAAGCTCACCCTGAAAAACAAGGCCGACCAGAAAAGCATCGGTGAAATAATCACAAAGAACATTAGGAATAAAAATGCGTCTAAACCCAATTCCGTTTATCTTTTTGGCGATTTTACCGTAAAGGACCGGAATAACCGGGATATCACCTACATGTTCAGTGCAAAACTCCGACAGGTTTTCTGCCTTATCCTGCATTACAGCATAAACGATGGCATAACTTCTCAACACTTAAGCGATATATTGTGGCCCGGTAAACCGCAGCGCAAGGTGAAGAACTCGAGGGGAGTTACATTAAATCATTTGCGAAAGATTTTGAATGAACTCGATGGAATCGAACTGATTTATGAAAAAAGTTTTTTTAAACTGGTGCAAACCGATACGTTTTATTGCGACTACACCCGGTGTATCCGGATCGTTTCAGCAGAAAATATCGAAGCGCATAAAAAAGAGCTGGTCGAAATTTTAAACCGTGGTAAATTCCTGAAACTTTCGGATCACCCGTTGTTCGATTCTTTTAAGGAAGATACGGAGCAAAAGCTGGAACCGCTGTTGCTGGTTGAAATGGAAAAAAGCTTTACTGAAGAGGACTACCGGACTACCATCGATATTGCCGAAGCGATATTTAACATCGATCCGCTGAGCGAAACCGCACTGGCTTTTCTGGTGAAAGCAATGCAAAGACTGAAAATGAATGAAGAGGCCAGGATCAGGTATGAGACATTTGCGATGGAGTACAGGAAAATAATGGGAAATGATTATCCGCAATCCTTTAAAGGTTTAAGTTAGAAATACCTTTGAAGTTGCGGCCGGTAATCAACTGACATAAATTGCACAACCTAAATTAGAAACTATGCAAAAACTGGCAGTAGTTGCACTGGGCGGAAATGCCCTTTTACGCGACAATGAAGAAGGAACAATTGAACAGCAGGAACAAAATGCAGCCGAAACGGTTGAAAACCTCATACACCTTATAAAAGACGGGTATGAGTTGGTAATTACCCACGGAAACGGCCCGCAGGTGGGCAACATTTTAATGCGGAACGATGCAGGCGAAAAAATGTACCACATTGCCCCCATGCCGCTGGATATTTGTGTGGCCGATTCGCAGGGAGGAATCGGGTACATGATTGAACGCATTCTAAGAAATGTGTTGAACCAACATGGGATCAAAAAGAATGTGATTACCATGGTCACCCTGGTGGAAGTGGATCAAAACGATCCGGCGTTTCAAAATCCGGCCAAACGTATCGGAAAAACCTACACGAAGGAAGAAGCCGATAAGCTTAGCCGGGAAAAAAACTGGATTTTCAAACCGTCTGCCAAAGTGAAGGACGGGTTTCGGAGGGTGGTACCCTCACCAGTTCCAATCGATATAATTAATAAGGAAACCATCGATCTGCTGGTGAAAAACGGCAACATTGTAATTGCGGCCGGCGGTGGCGGAATTCCGGTGTATTACGACGAAGATGGCAACGTACGCACGGTGGATGCCGTTATCGATAAAGACCGGGCTTCGGGTTTGCTCGCCAAAAACATTGGCGCCGACGAGCTGTACATTTTAACCGACGTGCCCTATATTTACAAAGATTACGGTTTGCCTACGCAAGAGAAACTGGAATTTTTAAACTATACCGATACCGTAAAATACCTCGAAAAGGGTACTTTTGCCGAAGGATCCATGGAGCCGAAAATCAGGGCCTGCCTCGAGTTTATTAAAAGCGGGGGCAAAAAAAGTGTAATTACCGAGGCCAAAAAACTGGAAGATAAGTTTTTTGGTTCGAAAATAACCATGGAATACGATGAAAAAGACTTAAACAAAAAACATTAAAAACTGAAATACAATGGCTTTTAATTTAAAAAACCGAAATTTTTTGAAGTTGCTGGATTTTTCAGCACAGGAAATAAATTTTTTACTGGAACTGTCGGAATTGCTGAAAAAAGCAAAATATGCTGGCACCGAACAACTATTGCTGAAAGGCAAAAACATCGCCCTGATTTTTGAAAAAACCTCCACCCGTACGCGGTGTGCGTTTGAAGTGGCTGCTTTCGACCAGGGTGCACATGTAACTTACCTGGGACCATCGGGTTCGCAAATCGGACACAAGGAAACCATGAAAGACACCGCCCGTGTGCTGGGCCGCATGTACGACGGTATTGAATACCGTGGTTTCGGACAGCAGATTGTGGAAGAACTGGCCCAATATGCCGGTGTTCCGGTGTGGAATGGTTTAACCAACGAGTTCCACCCCACCCAGATTCTGGCCGATTTCCTAACCATGAAAGAACATTCAGACAAGCCGCTGTCGCAAATCAAATTCTGCTACCTGGGCGATGCCCGCAACAACATGGGCAACTCGCTAATGGTAGGCGCAGCCAAATTGGGTATGGATTTCAGGGCTGCCGCGCCAAAACAGTGCCAGCCATCTGCACAATTGCAGGAACAGTGCGGCGAAATCGCCAAAAAATCGGGTGGTAAAATTTTGATTACGGAAAATGTGGCCGAAGCGGTAAAAGACTGTGATTTTCTTTACACCGACGTATGGGTTTCTATGGGAGAACCGGCCGAAGTTTGGGCCGAACGCATTGAACTGTTAAAACCTTACCAGGTAAATGCAGAAGCGATGAAACTTACCGGTAATCCGAACGTGAAGTTTTTGCACTGTCTGCCGGCCTTCCATAACCGCAACACGAAAGTTGGCGAAGAAATTTTCCAAAAGTTCGACCTCGAAGCAATGGAAGTAACAGAAGAAGTTTTCGAAAGCGAAGCTTCGGTGGTATTCGACCAGGCCGAAAACCGCCTGCATACTATTAAGGCGGTGATGGTGGCTACGCTGGGATAGTTGCAAGTCAAAAAAAATAAGTCTGAACTTACCGCTCAATTAAAATGTAGCGTTTTAAGTTTTGCTGCGAACGATTATGTAATGTATATTTGCAAAAGCGAGCAATAATTAGTTCAATGCTTTTGGGAATGACACAACATGGGAAAATATAGTGCTTATGCGCGACAGAATTAAAAATTAATATTATGGAGTTACAATATATTACCAACATAAAAGGGCATAAAAGAGCAGTTCAGCTTCCTTTGAAGGATTGGAAGAAGATACAAAAAGACCTTGACGAACTGGAGCGTTTAAGGAACAAAAAACTGTTCATGACAGAGTTGGCCGAAGCTGTTGAAGAAATGAAGCTGATTAAAGAGGGCAAAAAACAAGCTCGTAACGCAGAGGATTTTCTAAATGAGCTTTAATGTTCAGACTACATCCGTTTTTGAACGCCAGGCAAAACGCCTGATGAAAAAATTTCCGTCCCTTAAAAAGGAAATACAGGAACTTATTAAAGTGCTAAAGGAAAAACCTCAAAAAGGCATTCCCATTGGCCATAGCTGCTATAAAATTCGCCTTGCTGTTGCCAGCAAGGGAAAAGGCAAATCGGGCGGTGCACGGATTATTACCCATATTGTTTTTAATGTTGATACTGTTTACCTTCTTACCGTTTACGACAAATCAGAAGTTGAAAACCTTACCGACAAAGAGATACTGGAACTTGTAAAATTAATACCATAAAAAGCCCCGGATATGCGACAAAACATCGCATTTTTTTAATCCGTGCCTCGTCCATTGCTTTCAAATTTTCGGACGGGGTTAGAACGGTAATTTCGCAACCGGCAGAAAGGATAAACCAGACTAATTGCAGCCAACGTTCGGATTCCAGTCGTAGAACATGCCTTTCGGATTTTCTTTTTCGGTCCAGACATGCAGCGCCCAAAACTGCTGCTCGTGGTTTTGGTGAAATTCCTGTTCGAAAAGCACTGGCGGCGCTGCATCTTCGGAGTGAATTTCAAATGGAACGATATATTCCACGCCTAAAAATTCCATGTTCCCGCTACCGTCATCAGCAAAAAGCAATACTTGTGGTTCAAGGTGATTTACGCGACCATCGAGAAATTCCAGCCGTCCAAAATGATGTCCCATGCCGCCCTCGGTGGGATGCACCACACAACCGGAAAGGTCGGTATCCCAGCCGGCTTCCAGCGCGGCATCGTGCGATTTGAATGCACGTGTAGCTTCCCGTACTTCCTCAATCATTTCAGCTACCTCGTCAATTTCAATTTCTTCTTTGTCGCACGAAACCAGTGCGAGAGAAAATGCGAGGAGAATTGTCAGACATGTTTGGGTTAAAGTTTTGTTTTTCATAATGCTATTTTTAAATGTTAAAATTTGAAGTTTAATTTTTGGGGGGAGTGTAGCGTTCTACCATATTGTCGTAAGGTTCGAGGGTTTGCAGGTAGGCATAAATGGCAGCCAGGTCTTCTTCTTCCATGCCGCTGTACATGTACCAGGGCATGAGTGTTTGAAATTCGCCGGGTTGTACGTTCGGCAATACAAATCCTGAATCGGAGTACATTTTAAAACGTTGCACAAAACTTTCTTCGGTAAAATGTTTTATGCCAGTTTGGTGTGGTGTCAGGTTGGGTGCACGGACAATACTGCCGTCAGGAAATTGAAATTCCCTTCCACCGCCGCCTTCGGGGCCCACAAATTTTCCTTTGCTGAAGTTGGTATGGCAATCGAAACACGCCCCTGCATTGACCATATACCTGCCATAGGCCACCTTGTCTGATTTGGACGGTTTTGTTGTAAATTCTGCCTTTTTGGGCATTGTACGCATAATGAGGTTAACCGGAAAGTCGGGTTCCGACTGCTGATGGTTGGTTTCTACCGGCTCCAGTGTGCGAAGATAAGCAATTACGGCTTCAATATCTTCCCGGTCCATTTGGCCGAATTTGTGGTAAGGCATTACCGGAAAAATCGGGTTGCCGTCGCGTTTTACTCCGGTAGTAATTAAACGAAATAGTTCGCCGTCGGTCCAGTCGCCAATTCCCGCCGGTGTGATGTTCGAAGAAATAAATTTCCCCGGAAATCCCATAGCATGGTCGAACACATCGCCACCGGCAAATTCGGTTCCGGGGTGGGGCGGACCTGAAAACACAGAAAAATCACGTTCCGAGTGGCAGTCAGCGCACATCATTACATGATAGGTCAGGTATTTTCCGCGTTCAACCTTTTGGGGTGTAATGTTTACATCCAGGTCGGGGACTTCGCCCACATCAGGCAGGGCAAACGATACATAAGCAAGCGCTGTGACAATAATTAAAACAACCGCTGCAAGCGCAATCAGAGGAAATTTCAAAAATTTCTTCATGTGTCAGATTTTTATCAGATTTTACTCTGACAAATATACAGCGGTACAGGCAGAAGGAAAATGTGAAAATCACGGCAATTCCTTAGAATATCGTAACTTTTAGTTTTTCCGAAGTTGCGAGGGTGAAATTCCTGTCTGTTTTTTGAAAAAGAAACTGAAATAATCGGGCGATGAAAAACCCAGGTCGAAACTGATTTCTTTTATGGATTTATCGGTGAATTTCAGGTTGTGTCGCGAGCGCATAACCAGTTGTTCATCAATCAGGTGCTTGGCATTCACTCCTAAAATTTCCTTAATACAATCATTCAGGTATTTATCTGAAACATTCAGCATTTGCGCATACTGGCCTACTTCGTGGTATTGCCTGATATGCTGATCAACGCTTTTTTTGAATTTATAAACCAGGGCCGACTTTGCGTTATTATTGTCGGTTATCACCGATTTAATGTTGCACTTGCCGTCACAGTAAACAAAAAACGTGTACAACAGCGAAAGAAAAGCTTCTTCGCGGTGTTTCAGGTTGGTGCAAATCAGTTCGTCCAACATTTCAAGAATGGCCTGAATGCGTATTTCAATACCGGGCGAAAGGTTAATTTTTGGAATTTCCCGGGTATATAACAAGCGGATTTCAGTAATGTGCAGGTTTTTGAATGTAGGGTGGTTTAAAATATTTTTGGGCAGGTGCAAAATGTAACCGGAGGAAGTTGCAGCATCTTCTTTAATAATTTTCCAGTCGAAAGCGGGGTTAAAGAAAAACACCGCGTTGGATACATCCTCATAAAATTTTTTGTTGATTTCAATGCCCTTTACTTCATCCCGTATCCAGCAAACAGAGTAACTTCCATCGTTTGGTCTGGTTGTAGTTTTGTTCAGAATTTGCGCTATTTTTATTGCGTTTAAGTCCATTTCTACATTTTTGTTCACTTTATCAAACCGATTAAAAAACGTTAACACCGGAACAGCAGTAAAAGTTGACTTTTTTTAATTCTTTGTTCAGAATAACTTAAATAAATTATCCGAAAATTTCCTCCAGGGTTTCTTCAATGGTGGGATACCTGAATTCAAATCCGCTTTCCTGTAATTTGTCGGGCAAAACAGACGGACTTTTGGTAAGCATTTCAGCAGCTTTTCCAAAAAATAGCTTCAGGGCGAATGGTGGAACCGGAATGAACGCCGGGCGGTTTAGTTTTTTCGCCAGCGCACGGGTAAAACCGGCGTTGCTGATTTCCTGCGGTGCGGCCAGATTGAAAATTCCTTCGGTATTTTTGTTTTCTGCCGCCCACAAAAAAGCGCGTGCCACGTCGGTTTCGTGCACAAACGGAAAAGGTTGTTTGCCATTGCCGATTTTTCCGCCAATACCCAGCTTGAAAGGAGTCATGAGTTTTTGTATGGTAGCCGACTCTTTTCCCAGCACCACGCCGATACGAAACAGTGTGAGGCGCACTCCATCCGGCAGTCCGTTCCACGATTGTTCCCAGTCATTAACCACGTTGCCCAAAAATCCGTCGTCAAAATTGTAACTTTCTTCGGTATGGTATTGGCCGGCAGAATATATCCCGATGGCCGACGCAGAAATCACCCGGGCCGGCCTTTCCCGCGGGAACATAATCTGAAAAGCACGGGCCAGATTTTCTGCTGTTTTTACGCGGCTGTTGTAAATTTCTTTTTTTGCTTTTGACGTCCACCTTTGCAAAACCGGAGCTCCTGCCAGATTTATTACCACATCGGTATTTTTTAGTTCTACGGTCAGGTTTTCAGCCGGGCCGTACAGTAGTTCCCGCTGAACAGATGAAACTTCATGCCCCTTGCTTTTCAGTTCTGTAGTTATTATTTTTCCGAGGTATCCGGATGCACCGGTCATTTTAATTTTCATGGCATTTGTTTTAATTCACCATTAAAATAAGGATTTGAGTTCGAAAACTTTTCCTTATAAATTGATATTTTTAGAAGAACAATAATTCTTACGAGAAGTTGAACAGGATGTTATTTCGAAACCTGAGGTTTTATTACTTTTACAATCCAAAATGAGGTTTACTTTAAATATGATGGCCCGGTTCCACCGGTGGCGGAAGCGTAACATGAGCGAGCGCGCTTATATTACTGCGATAAGTGTTGTTGTAGGGCTTTTTTCGGGGTTGGCGGCTGTGGTACTGAAAAACACGGTAAATTTTACACATAGTCTGGTTGATTCACTGGTTTCGCAGGATGTGCACAACTACATTTATTTTGCGTTGCCACTCGTGGGTATTACACTAACGGTGTTGGTTATCAGATTTTTAATACGTCGCAATGTTCGGCATGGGATTCCCAATGTTTTATACAGCATTTCGAAACGACGGGGACGAATAAGCTCGCATAACCTGATTTCATCAGTAATTACCAGTGCACTTACGGTAGGGTTTGGCGGTTCGGTAGGGCTCGAAGGGCCAACCGTGGCAACCGGAACTGCCTGGGGATCGTGGCTGGCTAAAAATTTAAGGTTGAACTATAAAAACACCATCCTTATTCTTGCCTGCGCCTGTGCCGGTGCCATGGCTGCCATTTTTAAAGCACCCATCGCAGCCATCGTTTTTGCGGTTGAGGTGATTATGATTGACCTGACCGTTTTTTCACTGGTGCCATTGTTGCTCTCTTCAGCCACAGCTGTGGTAACCAGCTATTTTTTTTTGGGACAGGATGTGTTGTACCCGTTCGAAGTAACCCAAACGTTCGAGTTGGCCGATCTGCCTTTTTACATTTTACTGGGAATTCTGGCCGGTTTTGTTTCGCTTTACTTTACCCGGATGTACCTGTTTTTTAGTGACTTTTTCGAACGGCTTAAGAGACCGGTTACCCGCCTGCTTGTCGGCGGAACCGGCCTCGGTGCGCTGGTTTTTTTATTCCCATCGCTTTATGGCGAAGGTTATGAAGCCATTAACGCCGCCCTTGCCGGTAACACGGACTACCTTTTCGACAACAGCCTCTTTTTTGAATACCGGGATGAAATATGGGCAGCACTCATTTTAACAGCGCTGGTTATTCTTTTTAAAATTGTGGCTACATCGCTTACTTTCGGAGCAGGCGGAATTGGCGGAATTTTTGCCCCAACACTGTTTATGGGCGTTAACACCGGAATGCTTTTTGGCTACATTGTAAATCTGTTTTCACTGCAAAAAATTAACGTAAATAATTTTGCGCTTATCGGTATGGCGGGACTCATTGCAGGTGTGCTTCATGCGCCGCTTACCGGTATTTTTTTAATTGCCGATATTTCGGGTGGATATAAACTTTTTGTGCCGCTGATGGTAACGGCAACCGTCAGCTACATAATAATCCGTACTTTTACACCCAGTTCGGTTTACCATATTCAACTGGCCCGGCGGAAAGAGTTACTTACTCACGATAAGGATGCCAACGTGCTGCAAATGCTGGAAGTGCGCGAACTTATTGAAAAGGATTTTGAAAAGCTTTCGCCCGATGCCACGCTGCGCGATTTAACCGTTGCTATTTCGCGAAACCACCGGAACCTTTTCCCGGTTGTGGATGAAGAGAGAAAAATGGTGGGGATGGTTAAAATGGACGATGTGCGTGAACTGATTTTTAAACAGGAGTTGTACGACAAAATAAAAATAAAGGATATCATGTATATGCCCGAGTATTCCATTGATCCGGATGACAGCATGGAGGTGGCAGCCAATAAATTTGAAAGTTCGGGACGGTACAACCTGGCTGTTATCGACAAAAATGGTAAATATGAAGGATTTATTTCGCGGGCAAAGGTTTTTACCCGTTACCGCAAACAAATAATAGATGTTTCGCACGTATAAAATAATGTGGAGAAGAAGGTGGAAGCAATGGCTTAACCGGTTAATAGCATGGAGGATCGCCCATATTTCGGAACGGCAGTTTTTATACCTGCTAAGCATTGTTGTCGGTTTTTTCAGCGGACTTGCAGCATTTACTTTAAAAAGCCTCATTCATTTTGTGGCTGAAAAACTAACGGGTTTAATTGAAATGAATTCCATAAGTTACCTTTTTCTCGTTTACCCGTTGGTAGGAGTTTTCCTGACCGTACTTTTTGTTCGGTTTATTATAAAAGATGATATCGGGCACGGTGTGTCCAAAATTCTTTATGCTATTTCGCGGCAAAGCAGCCGGATAAAGTCGCATAACTCGTGGTCGTCGATGGTTGCCAGTTCATTAACCATTGGTTTGGGAGGGTCGGTGGGAGCCGAAGCACCTATCGTGCTTACGGGAGCTTCCATTGGTTCCAATCTGGCACAGCTTTTTAAACTGAATTACAAATACGTTACCCTGATGGTTGGATGTGGGGCAGCCGGCGCTATTGCTGGAATTTTTAATGCACCCGTAGCAGGCATTGTATTTACCCTCGAGGTGCTTATGCTCGACCTGACTATGGCTTCTCTCATTCCACTGCTCATTTCTGCAGTTACAGCAACCACGTTTTCTTATTTTTTAATGGGCGAAGGGGTTTTGCTGCGGTTTATGCAAATTCATCCGTTTACACTCGATACCGTTTGGTTATACATTCTGCTGGGAGTTTTTACAGGGGTAGTGGGGATTTGGTTCACCCGGATGACCATGTACATGGAAGGCTGGTTTAAAGGTATAAAAGGTTGGGGAACCCGAATGTTAATAGGTGGGCTGATAATGGGGTTGCTGGTTTTTATTTTTCCGCCGCTTTGGGGTGAAGGTTACCGCGAAATTGCACTGATTTTTCAGGGGAAAGGAACCGATTTGCTCAACAACTCAGTGTTTTTTGGCTGGAAAGAAAACGAATACCTGTTTCTGCTGTTTTTGGCCGGTATCCTCATTTTTAAAGTGATTGCCATGGTTGCTACAACAGGATCGGGAGGTGTGGGTGGAATTTTTGCGCCAACGCTCTTTATGGGGGCAATTGGTGGTTATTTTTTTGCACTGTTCGCCAACACCATTTCAGGAATTGAACTGCCCGGCGACAATTTTGCATTGGCCGGAATGGCCGGAATGATGGCTGCCGTTATGCATGCGCCGCTCACCGGAATTTTTCTGACTGCAGAAATAACACGGGGTTATGAACTATTTGTACCGCTAATGCTGACTGCTACTGTGGCTTACGTAACCATTATGCGGTTCGAGCCCTATTCGGTTTACACCAAAAGGTTGGCACAGGCGGGCGATTTGCTTACCCACCATAAAGATAAAGTTGCCCTTCGCATGATGAATGTGCGCAAGTTGATTGAAACTGATTTTGAAGTACTGCGGCCCGGTGCCACTTTGCGCGATTTGGTAAAAGCCGTTTCAGTTTCGCACCGGAATCTTTATCCTGTAGTGGACGAGAACGATAATTTACAGGGAATGGTTAAACTTGCCGATGTGCGTTCGCTCATTTTCGAACAGGAACTCTACGACAAAGTTTTGGTGAAAGACCTGATGTATATGCCCGAATATTTTATAGCTCCCGACGACAATATGGAGAAAGTGGTGGAGAAATTTGAAACATCGGGCCGGTACAACCTGGCGGTAATCGACAATGGCAAATACCTGGGATTCATCTCCCGGGCTGTGGCCTTCTCCAAATACCGTAAAACTGTTCAGGATTTTTCACACGATTGAGAAGTTGTTAAGGTGTCTTAAACGCTAAAGCCGCTTAGAAAAGAAGGTCTTCCTGTCTCACCGCGCCGGTGAAATAAAGGATAAGATTTGTTTAGTGCTTTGAATACTTGTATTTTACACCGCGGATTCAGCCCGGTGATTGGAAGCCGGCAACTGAGAATAAAGGCTTTAGCCGTTAAAAAGAATTAAACGCTAAAGCCGAAAGAATAAACACAATATTTGTACACCAAGCTAAAGCATGGCGCAAAAAAGGAGAGCTTTTTGCACCGTGGTTTTCCCGGTGAGTGAAAAAGCTTAAGCCACCGAGCTGAGCACCAGTGAAAAAAGGAGAATTGCATTATATTTTCACTTGAAACAGTATTTTACACCGTGGCCGTTAATTCTAAAAGAATTTTAATTGAAAAACAAGGAGTATATTCCGCGGGGTTTTACCTTTAATTTATTTCTTTGTAATTCAATAACTAAAACTTTATTGCCATGACCGCAACATCTCGCCGTTCGTTTCTTGTAAAAACCTCGCTGGGCATTGCCGGACTTGGACTTTCGAAATTCGCCGGAGCCACAGTGTTTTCAGGGCAAAACAATTTTCCGGTGGTTATTTCCACCTGGCGACACGGATTGCCCGCCAACGAAGCTGCATGGGAGGTTCTTTCGAAAGGAGGTTATTCCCTCGATGCAGTGGAAGCCGGAGTGAAGGTTACCGAAGCTGATCCTGATGTGATTACTGTTGGTTTTGGAGGCATTCCCGATGCCAAAGGAAAAGTAACGCTCGATGCGTGTATTATGGATGAAAAGGGAAATGCCGGAAGTGTGGCTTACCTGCAATGTATAAAACATCCCATATCGGTTGCCCGGCTGGTGATGGAAAAAACACCGCATGTGATGCTCAGCGGTAAGGGCGCTCAAAAATTTGCCCTGGAAAACGGTTTTAAAAAGGAAAAACTGTTGACAAAAGCGATGCGAAAACGCTGGAAAAAATGGAAAAAAGAGGAACGGGAGTTCAGTACAAAAATAAATATTGAAAATCAGTTGGAAGAAAATCACGACACCATTAGTATGCTGGCCATCGATAACGACGGACGGTTGTGTGGAGCCTGCACCACCAGTGGCCTGGCATTTAAAATGCACGGCAGGGTGGGGGACTCGCCCATTATTGGCGCCGGCCTGTTTGTGGATGGTGAAGTGGGCGGAGCTGCCGCAACCGGTTCGGGCGAACTGGTGATGAAAACACTGGGTTCGTTTCTGGTTGTGGAATTTATGCGCAACGGTATGGCACCAAAAGCAGCCTGCGATGCAGCCATTGAACGGATTACCCAAAAAGTTCCCGATTATGAAAAACACCAGATTGGTTACATTGCCCTCAGCAAAACAGGCGAGATTGGCGCGGCCAGCCTGCAGCCCGGTTTCGATTACGCGGTAAAAACACCGGAAGTTTCCGAACTCCGCGAAGCTGATGCCTGGTTTAAAAAGTTGTAAAAATTACTGCTCTAATTTCTGATAATTACCTTTTTGAACAGGGTTTGCGCATCCTTCATTTTTATTTTGAACAGATAAATTCCTACCTGAAAATCATTTACTTCAATCCAGCCGTTTGAAATATCCGGCAGGTTTTGCACCAAACTTCCTGTGGCGTTGAATATTTCCAGATTGACATGCCGGTGTTGAACATCCAGATACAACCGGACGGAAGCAGGATTGGGATACAAATTCACTTCAACCTGCTCAAAATTTTTTGTTCCAACGGCGTCGGAAACAACAAGTTTTATTGCTCTGGAATATAACGTTAACTCAGTTGTAACCGGGTTTGTAATTTTGCAGATGAATAATCCTTCGTCTGCCTCTTCCAGATTTTCAAGGAAAACTGAACTGCTGTTGGCGCCTTCAATCACTTCCCCGTTTTTAAACCACTGGTACTGATCTGACGGTCCGGGAAAATAGTTTTCCATTTGAAGTGTAATTTCCCCTCCTTTTTTCCCTTCAATGGTCTTTGACAACCCCACAGAATCCTGTGGAGCGTAAATAAAATCGTTAAACTCGCTGTAATTTTCCCAGGAGAAAATCGCTTCAATATCATTGAATTGGAGTTTATTTCCACCAAGGTAAAGGCTGTCCATTTGAAGTAAGCCAGCCAGTTCATCGGGAATTTGGCGGTTGTTGTCAGCCTGGGCCCTTTTTATATTCTCTGATTTTAAACTATCCTGCATTTCACCGATTAAGTTGTTGTCCAAGCTAATTTTTAGTGCATTTGTTAAATGAGCTAACTCTACCGGCAATGGTCCGGTAAGTTCATTATTATTTAAAAGCAGCCATTTCAAATTCGTAAGATTTCCGATTGCTGCCGGAATTGACCCGGTTAAATGGTTGTAAGCCAATGCCAAATATTCAAGATTTGTCAGTTGTCCAAGGGAAGGAGGAATTTCTCCGGATAGTTTGTTTTCAAAAAAAGATAACAATTTCAGGTTTGTCAAATTACCAATCTCATTTGGGATGGGACCTTCTAATTTATTGGCTTCAAGACCCAAAATCTGAAGTTTTGTGAGGTTCCCAATTTCAGCAGGCAAAGAACCTGAAATATTACATTCGCCCAAATTTAGTTTTTTTAGGTTCGTTAGCTCGAAAAGTCCTTCCGGGAGTTCTCCGCCAACATTGTCCGTCACAATTATCAACGATTCCAACTGAGTTAAATCTTTAATGCTGTTGGGAATACTTCCGTTTAAATTGTAATTAAAATGGGGGCCGAAATATATTTCAGCTACGTGGCCATTCCTGACTGTAATTCCAAACCATTCACCAACCGAATGATTAATTGTATCTAACCAATTGTCGTTTCTTGTCCAATTGTTACCATCCAAATTGTTGTAGAAATCCACCAGGGCATTGTATTCGGAAATCGGCACCCCCGCATCTTTGGATGAGTTTACGTACAATGTTTTATAGTAACTGATAAGTGTAAGATCCGGCACTCCAGGATTGGTTATTTGTAACCAGTAGTACCCCGAATCGGATTTGGTTACCGGCGAAAATTCAATGGTTGAGCCGGTTTCGCCTTCAAGTTTCGTTCCGTCTTTATACCATTGAAACTGATCGTTGGCCGATATATAATCTTCCGATATTTCAAATGAATAATTCTGATTAACGAGTACTTTTGCATCCTCCTGAATATCGATTTTTGCCTGGGGAGAATAGGATAAACCGGCAGCAAACTGACTGTATTGCGGCATGTTGAAAACAGGTTGTATATGTTTGAACAGAAACCTGTTGTTTTCGATTTTTAATGTTTCCAGCTTCGAAAGGCTGTCGAGGCTGCTAAAATCTGCAAATTCTATTAAATTGCCGCTGATGTCCAGAACTTCAAGTTCAGGCAAATTTCCAAGGGCAGAAAATATGCTTTCCTGAAGATTATTTTCCGGCAGTTCAATTTTAGTGACATGTCCGTTTTCAACTGTTATTCCGTACCAGTCGGAAACCTTGTGGTAAGTAGTATCCAGCCAGTTGGTGCTGTTTGTCCAAAATACGCCCTGAGAATTGTCGTAAAGTTCTTTTAGAGACTTGTATTCCGACTGTGGAATTTCGGCAATTTGCGCAATCGAGAAAGAAACTGCAAAAAGTAAAATGCAGAGTGTGGTGAAAAGGTTTTTTACGTGCATCACTTTTAGTTTTGGTTGATATTTGTTTTATTGGATTTCCGGTTATCGTGGAAATCAACTTTTTATGGGGCTAAAGTAAAAAACATATTTTATAAAAAATAAAACACGAACTTATTTAGAATGAATAAAAAAAACTGCCCTGAACTCAGAGCAGTTTTTGTAAGGTGAGAGCTTTTAATTTTACTTATTTTACTAACCATTGTCAAAATTAGAATTATCCGGTCAATAATCCTCGTGTTGAGCAATAATTTTTTTGTTTTTCAGAATATTCACCATGGCGTCGATAATTTCATCGTCCTGCAGCGAAGCGTAGTTGAATATGACGTCGAAATCGTCGTTTGTCGCTTTTCTTCCTATTATTTTTTCAATGAATGAGTCGCGTTTTTCATCCATCTCTTTCACATAGGCAACCGCCTCGGCCTGCGAGAAATCGCGCAACTGCATTATTCGGTTAATTCGCCACTCCATTGGCGCTTCAAGCCTCACATTCAGCTTGTTCGGAATATCTTTAAGGATTACACCGGCTGAACGGCCTACAATAATTGTCCTTCCTTTACAAGCCAGTCTGCAAACCACGCCTTTAAACGTTTCGATTAAACGTTCGTCGGAAATGTCGTAAATGGTTTCGTTGGAAAAAGCTTTCGCTACCTGGCGCAACATTTTTACGGCTTCGTCGGAGTCGTCGTAATCTCCTGTTTTTACCTCTTCAATAATACCGTTTACCACCTCTTCGAATATATCTTTATCTACCCATCTCCATTCTGCATCGGTTTTGGTATCCGACATGTAGCTGTAGCCGGTTAAAATTTTGGAGAGCTTGATGGCAATACGTTGGGCCGAGCAACCCGACTGCCTTGAAATAGTGACAACCGGTCCCGGGAAGTTTCCGGTTTCGAGGTCGCAGCAGGTAATGGTTTTCATAAAACTTTTAATGAATTTTTCCATATTTTGGATGTATTGATTGATTACAATTTCTAAATTTTCCATTCGAAGTTACAATCAATTTGTTTAGGTTGGGCAATATATGTTGTAGAATAGGTGGAAACAGGAGATGTTTTATAACAAGTTTTTTGGTGGTTGCCGAATTAAACTGAAATAATGTTGAAAACGGAGAATGGTTTTACAGCTCTCCGGTACCCGGAGAAAAAATAAGCTGTCAGTGAAATATCCGGGATTGCTGAAACATCGCAAAAATTTACTTTACCGTGAAATCTGTAAAGAATTGTTTCGAAATGGTGTGAATGTTCAAAAATAAATGTTATTATTTTCCAAAAACAGCCCGTACAGGCGCGCCATCGGCATTTTCGTAAAAAAGCGGAAAACAGAAAAAATCACCTTCAGCTTCCGTTAATTCTTTCGGAAACATGAGGTTTTCAATGATGATAAGCCCTTTTCCCAAAATGCTAAAATGATTGGGATAACTGGTGCTGTCTATCGGATCGGCTGAAATCACATCGAATCCGGTTCCTTTCAATGAAAATGTGAGCAGCCATTCAACGGCATCCGCCGAAAGCGTAGGAAAATCTTCGAAATAACGCGGTGTTCCCCAAAGTTTGCTCCAGCCGGTTTTAAAAAGAACAAACTGAGCTTCTTTCAATTTCGCTGCAAACTGAACCAGAAAATCTTTTTCAACACGTTTTGTGTTTTCCGGTACGGAAATAATCAAAGCCTTGCCTGCAAATCTGTCCACCGGAAACTGGTCGAGCGTTTTCCCGTTTTTAAGCATGTGTGCCGGCGCATCCATGTGGGTGCCGGTGTGGGAATCCATTTCGAAACGGGTTTCGCGATAGCCGTTTTTTTCAAATGTTGCCGCCGGAGTGAACCGGGGCTTGCTCATTCCGGGAAAAACCGGGGTTTCATTATTTAGCAAATGCGATAAGTCGTAAAGTTTCATTTTTTGATATTTGAAAGGTAAAAATATCAAAAAAACCTTGAAGGTTTAAGACCGAACATCGGAAATGAAAATTTTCTATCCCAACTCCACTGCAATTTCCTTCTCCAGAAACTTTTTGGTTTTCACGCCCACATAACGGCGTACTTCGCGGCCATCGCGAAACATGATGAGCGTGGGAATGTTGCGCACTTTGAATTTTTGTGCCAACTGTTGCTGCTGGTCCACATTCACTTTGGCCACGGTAACACGCTCTTCGGTTTCGGCTAAATCGTTTAAAATGGGTGCCGCCATTTTGCACGGCCCGCACCACGGCGCCCAGAAGTCCACCAGGGTAATTCCCCGGCGGACAACAGGCTTAAAATTTTTGTTTCCCAACACTTTTATTCTGTCGCTGTCGGCTACCGGTTTCATATTCTTCATCCGGTAATAATTGAATGTAATTAAGCCGACAAGTGCGGCCAGAAATGCGAGAACAACAATTAAGGTAGTTGACATACTGTTTAACTTTCAATGATTTTGATTTCGCTGGTGAGCCCAATGACTTTGCGGTACATGGCGCTCACCCCGCAATAACGCTCCTCTGAAAGGTTCACTGCTTTTTGGAGTTTTTCCTCCGGAAGGTTTTTTCCTTTAAATTCGTAAATCACATGCATTTGAGTAAACTGTTTGGGATGTTCTTCGGTGAGGTCGCCCTCAACATATACGTTGAAATCATCCAGTTCCACCCTCATTTTTTTCAGGATAGAAACCACATCCATGCCCGTACAACCCGCTAAGGCGGTTAACATAAGCGGTTTTGGACGGGGGCCTCGGTTTTCGCCGCCCACTTTTTCGGCGGCATCCAGAATGATTTTATGCCCGTTCAGTTCGGCTGAAAAAGCCATTTTTTCCAGCCATTTTATTTTTACCTGTTCTTTTGCCATAATTTTTTCTTATTTCAGACTAACGCTGACATGTCCTGCGGACGATGCCAGGTTGATATGTCAATTTCTCAAAAACTCTGCGGCGCTTAATGCAGCAATGGTTCCTTCGGCTACAGCTGTGGTCACCTGGCGGTAGCGTTTGGCAATGCAGTCGCCGGCAGCAAAAACGCCATTAATGCTGGTTTTCATGGCGGCATCCACCACAATTTCGTTGCGTTCGTTTAGCTGCACCAAATTTTTTATACTTTCAGTATTGGGCTGATATCCAACAAAAATAAAAGTTCCGTTGGTTTCCAGCTCGCTTCTTTTTCCTGAGGGAAGATGTTCAACTTCCACTTTCTGTAACACGCCGTATCCATAAAATCCACGCAATTCCGATTCCATCACAAATTCAATTTTCTGATTCTTTTGGGCTTCTTCCACTGCATGTTTAAATGCCTGAAAATGGTCGAACTGGTGTACAATGGTCACTTTGGTGGCATATTGCGTTAATGCCACTGCCTCTTCGAGAGCTGAATTTCCTCCGCCAACCACTACCACTTCTTTCCCTGTGAAAAAATCGCCGTCGCAGGTTGCGCAGTACGAAATCCCCTTTCCTTTAAACTGCTCTTCGCCCGGTATATCCAACGAACGCGGTCTTCCGCCGGGAGTCAGAATTATACTTTTTGCCTGAAACCTTCTTCCGTCTTCCAAATCAACGGTTTTTACTTCTCCTTCGAGATGATACTGAGCAATTTTTACATTCGATTTTATTTTACATCCGAAACTTTTGGCCTGCTGTTTCATGGTGTTGGCCAGCATGTAACCTTTTGTTGTCGGCACACCCGGGTAGTTGGCAATTTCTTCGGTAAGCACCATTTGCCCGCCCACAGCACCTTCGTTTAGAATGACTGTTGAAAGTTTGGCGCGCGAGGCGTAAATACCGGCGGTTAAGCCGGCTGCCCCTGCGCCAATTATCATTACATCAAATACTTCGTCCATTTGTTATGCTTTTACTGCAAACTGTTCATCCAAAACGGAAGTTACCTGTTGCATGTTCTGGATGCTGCTGGTAGCGTGTGCCACCTTTCCGTTTTTGTAATACATGGTAAACGGCAATCCCATAAAACCGCGGCACTCCGGTGCATTGCGGATAACTGATGCTTCCGGATTATCGAAAGCCATCACTGCAAATTTCACAGCGGTACGCTCTTCTTCCAGCTCTTCCATAATATCGTAAACCGGCATACACATGGGGCCCATACGACCACAACACACCATCACATTTTCATTTTCATTAATCATTTTTTCCAGCTCTGCGGCTGTTTCAATTTCGTGGAGATTTGTTTGTAACAATTTCATAATTAATTTATTAATACGTTAATAACTGTTTAAACTTCATTTTACTGTTGAATATGTAATTTCCTGAATTATTTTTTTGTCCGATTCCAGGCTTCCCTGCAAATAATCTTCGATTAACTTTTGGGGCGAATCCATGGGCACACCCACAAACAGGTTAACTTTTTTTGAAACAAACCGGTTAATAATATCGGGATTCACTTTAAATGTAATTACATCAGTAATCCCTTTTTCTTCCAGCCAACCGGGAAGTTCGGATGCAACAGTACCTTCCGGAAACTTTGCTTCTTTTCTGTCCACAATTTTTCCATCAATTTCGAAAATTTCGTAGTGACTGCACTCGCCGAAATATTCGCTTAACTGTTCGTTTGTTACCGGAATGGCTACCCGTTTCTTCATCATTAAATTCTTTGCTGCAAAAATAGTCTGCCGCAGACTGACCGGCAAGAAAAGCACGCTGGTATAAGAAAGGGCAGAAACTGAAATATTTCAGTTTTTTTTCTGTCGTATAACAGATAGGATTGTTTTTGTACTTTTGTATTGATTTTTCAGCAAGTATAAAATGAGTTACGAAAATATTGAAAATACAGATCAAACACCAGCTATTACAACGCTTATGCAACATTTCCCCGATGCGTTAAACCAACTGGCAAAAAACAAAACCCGTATTTCGTATCTGAGAGGTGAAACTATTTTTAAACAGGGTGCATTTGCGCCCTATGTGCTTTTTGTGGTAAAAGGATTAATAAAAGTTTACCTGCAAACCGGGTACGATAAACAGATGAATATCAGTCTGGCCAAAACCGGCGATTTTCTGGCCTTTTCTTCCATTTTTGGCGAGAATATCCACACCTATTCCGCACAAGCTTTGAAAGACTCGGAAATTTGTATGATTGAAAAAGAAAGCCTGAAAGAAATCCTGATGCAAAACCCGCAGTTCGCACTGGAAATCACTTCGAAAAACTACCGCAATGAAAGGCATTTGCTGGAAATCATAAAAAACCTTTCGTATAAACAAATGCGGGGAAAACTGGCTTCAGGCCTGATTTACCTCTCGCAGGAAGATTTTCTGAAAGAGGCTATTTTTGAATTGCTCACCCGCCAGGAGCTGGCCGACTTTGCATCCATTGCCACAGAAAGTGCCATCAAATTTCTGAAAGAATTCGAAAAAGAAGGCATCGTCCGGCTCGACGGCAAAAACATTGAAATCACCGACCGGCAAAAACTGGAAATCATTGGTAAAACCAGTTAAACCGATGGTACTTCCCGATTCCATAAAAGAACAAATACTGGCAGAGGTTCAGTTTTCTGCGAGCAGAAGCAGCGGGCCCGGCGGGCAAAACGTAAATAAAGTGAACACTAAGGTTGAGCTCCGGTTTTCAGTGCAGGAGTCGGCGGTTCTGGACGAAAACCAGCAACAACTCATTCTTTCGAAATTAAAAAACCGTATAAACAACCAGGGTGAGCTGCTGATAACCTCCGGTGCAGAGCGCACGCAATGGAAAAACAAAGAAAAAGCCATCCAAAAGTTTTTTGAACTTATAGAAAAAGCACTGACCCGGCCCCGGAAAAGAAAAAAAACACAACCTACTGTTGCATCGCGAATAAAACGGTTGGAAAATAAAAAGAAACGGGGACAAAAAAAGTTACTGCGTAAACCTCCTGATTTTTAAAATTTGTTTTTTTTTTCATCTGAAAATAGTTTCTTTGCTCATCAATAGGGATACATTCAGCTTATGAGGAATATTTTACATGTGTGCCGGATTTCGATTATCCGGATGATCGATTTTTTTTATTTTCCTTTCCTGAGGTTTATCCCCCTCGAAATTTTCAGGTATGGTGTTACGGGCGGCGTCAACACGGCATTCGATATATTTCTCTATTTTATATTTTACCGGTACATTCTCGACCGCCAAATTCTTGAACTGGGTTTTGTTGCCATCAGTCCGCACATCGCTGCATTTTTACTTGTTTTCCCTGTTACATTTACAACCGGATTTATTCTGGCCAAATATGTTACGTTCACCGCATCGGAAATACGTGGAAAAATTCAGCTTTTTCGTTACGGAGTAACCGTTTCGGCAGCTATTTTGCTCAATTATGTTTTTCTTAAGTTTTTTGTTGAATATTTAGGCTTGTACGCCACTTTGTCCAAAGGTCTCACTACAATAATTGTAGTTGCATTCAGTTATCTTTCACAGCGTTATTTTTCATTTAAAACGGCTACCATTTCGCGGGCGGCATAAAGCGGCAGTAAACAAAAAAATGTTTATATTGCCTTGAATTTTGAATGATGCAGCAATTCAGGCAAACATATTATCCAACAATACTTCAGGCCGTTCACCTGCTCATACTTTATTTGTTTATTCAAACGGTAGTTGATTTTCCGCTGGCTTTAATCGATTATTATAAAGGAACCGATTACCTTTACAATCCGGTAAAAAAAGTCATTTTAAACGCGGGTTCTACCCTGTTTATCCTGTTTTACGGATTTAAAAAATCAAGAGCCAGACTATCAGCGGTTTTTCCTTTACAACGGTTTAATCCTTTGGTATTACTTCCCATTATTACATTTTTCTGGGGCGCCCATAATTTGCTTGAAATAGTTAACAATGCCATCGAAAAAGTTTTGCCTGCCCCGCCCTGGTTTTGGGAATTGTTCAGCAAAATTTTTGAAAGTGACTTTGGCTGGTGGGGCGCTTTTTTCAAGGTGGCTGTAATTGCCCCGGTTATCGAGGAATTGATTTTCAGAGGATTGATTCTCCACGGATTGCGAAAAAATTATAACGCAGTTACTGCTGTGCTTGTTTCGGCATTGATGTTTTCTTTGTTTCATCTGAATCCGTGGCAAATGCCGGCAACATTCGTTTTGGGTGTAATCCTCGGCTGGCTGATGATTCGGACCAATAGTATTCTTTTAGCCATTCTGGGGCATTCGATCAACAACTTATTAGTTTTGTTAACTATAACCTGGTGGGAACAAATCAGTTCTCATTCAATTTATTTAATGGAACAAAAAGAGAAACTCATGCTTAGCGGACTGGTTGCCGGCGTGTCGTTAATCCTGATCTACCTGAGCACTTTGTGGCCTTCCAAAAAAATAAAAACAAAGTAAACATTCCCGTTTTATTTCTGTTGTATTTAAAAATAGTTAACATCTATTTTGAACTTATTTTCATTTTGATTGTTTATCTTTAACAAAAACAATTATTCATTAACAAAACAAAATAAAAGATTATGGAAGAAGAAAAAGTAACTACGATGCCACGCATCGGCGACCAGGCTCCCGATTTTAAAGCTAACACAACCTACGGCCCCATCCAGTTTTCTGAATTTAATAAAGGAAGCTGGGTTGTTATGTTCTCGCACCCTGCCGATTTTACACCGGTTTGTACTACTGAAATGAGTGGTTTTGCAGTTCGGCACAACGAGTTTAAAGAATTGGACACCAAACTCCTCGGATTGAGTATTGACAGCATCCATGCTCATGTGGCCTGGGTGAACAACGTTAAGAAAAACACAGGCGTGTTGTTCGATTTTCCGATTATTGCCGATATCGATATGAAAGTATCCAAACTTTACGGGATGCTCCAACCCAACGAAAGTGAAACAGCAGCTGTTCGTGCGGTGTTCTTTATCGATCCGAAAGGAAAAATCAGGTTGATTATGTACTATCCGCTGAATGTCGGTCGGAATATGGATGAAATCGTCAGGGTATTGAAAGCGCTGCAAACATCAGACAAACACGGCGTGGCACTGCCGCTGAACTGGACTCCCGGAGAAAAAGTTATTGTTCCTCCGCCAAAAACAGTTCAGGATATGGAAGAACGCGAAAAAAGCGACTACGAAATGGTTGACTTTTACCTTGCTAAGAAAAGTTTGTAATACTCCGATATGTAATACTGAAAAAAGCTGCCACAGTGCAGCTTTTTTTGTATAGTAAACTTCGGAAAACAGAAACCCTTTCCTCGCAGGTTCTCAATCCAGCGAAATGGTACCGCGCAAAAAGATAAACCAGGCTAAAATTAGCAGAACAGCCAGCCAGCCCAGCACATAAAAAACCATCGTTTTTTTTGCTTTTTGCTTTTCCATCCACGCCCGGGGGCTGATGCCTTTTACCAGAAAAACAAGGTTGCTTGCCAGGTTTACACACACAATGTTAATGGCCAGCAACAAACCGGCGCCGGCAGCCAT
>CAZXHP010000003.1:15098-34972 GCA_964639655.1 uncultured Mariniphaga sp. | reverse complement strand
CCAGGTTTACACACACAATGTTAATGGCCAGCAACAAACCGGCGCCGGCAGCCATAGAAAAATTTCCGCTGCCCAGCATCAGACCAAGAGTTGCAGCCGGCGGAAGCAGTGCCACTGCCACCATCACTCCTACCAAAACACTCGACAAACCGGTAATGAGCGACAACGCGGCAGCAGCTCCTGACGCAAGTGCCAGCGCAATGGAATCGAATTCTGCTTCGGCGCGTAATAATAACTCCGGGGAATCCAATTCCGAAGGCCAGAAAATACCCAAAACAGCCGACAGAAAAACCGCAAGGAAAATGCCTGCCAGGTTGGTTTGCAACGAACGGCGCATCAGTTGCAAATCGCCCAAAGCAGTGCCCAGACTCAAAGCCAGGTTAGGTCCCAGCAAAGGCGCAATTACCATAGCGCCAATAACCACAGCCACATTGCTGTTAATGAGCCCGATGGATGCCACAACGGTTGACAGAAAAACCAAAACCACATAGTTCCAGTCCAGCCGGGCATTTTTTTTCACACCATCGTAAAGCGATTCCCGTGCGGCGGTGGTCGACTTTTCCTTTCTGTTTTTTTCTGCCTCTGTAATGGGCAGCGAGGCTTCCACCGGTAAAACCACAATGCGGGTAGATGGCTGAGCCCCCAACACATTCTGCAAGGTGTCGAGCAACGACTGCAATCTGTTGTCGTCTATCAGCAACCTGAATTTCTGTAACCCATTTTCATCTTCAATACCAATCCGGGTATCAAAGGATTTTTCTTTCTGTGCCACAGCCAGAACCGTGTTGGTGCTGCGGACTCCTGTAATTACTTCTACGTATTTCATTTAATTCACTATAAATTTTTCAGTTCAACAGAATAAAACCACAAAAAGCCATTCGTTTTACTAAATCAAATTAACGAAATATTCTTTCCGTGAAATCTATTTAATCGCTATTTTTAGAACCTGAAATCCACAAAATTTGAATCAAATGAACAAACTTGTTAGTACAGTATTTCTTTTTACATTTTGTTTTGTTAATGCGTTTGCCCAAACCGGTAAGGTTTTCGACAATCTTTCCATGAAAAGTGAAATTTTGAACATGGAGCGTAAGTATGCCATTTATCTGCCTCCTGATTATGAAACCTCCGAAAGAAGCTACCCGGTGCTTTACCTGTTGCATGGCGGTGGCGATGACCAAACAGGCTGGATTCAGTTCGGTGAAGTTTTGCATATCACTGATACAGCCATTAAAAACGGTGTTTCGACTGCTATGATAATTGTAATGCCCGATGCCAACGAAGGCCAGCGGGGATACACCAACGATGTGACCGGAAACTGGCGCTACGAAGATTTCTTTTTCGAAGAATTTATGCCGTTTATTGAAGGGAAATATCGCATAAGGGCAGAAAAACGCTACCGGGCTGTTGCTGGTCTTTCCATGGGTGGCGGCGGAACTTTTTATTTTGCTTTGCACCGCCCCGATCTGTTTTCGGCAGCCTGTCCGTTAAGTGCTTCAACCGGCCCGCTGAATCGCGATGAGGTTAAAAACTACATGCAACGCCGCGGAATGCCGGATGCATCCGAAGCAAAAATGAATGACTGGTTCGAAAAATACAGTGTAACCGAAATGGTTGAAAATCTGCCTGAAGAGGATTTAAAAGCGGTTCGGTGGTATATCGACTGTGGCGACGACGATTTTCTTTTCGAAGGTAATGCGCTTGTGCATATTGCATTAAAAAAACGAAATATTCCGCATGAATACAGGGTTCGCGACGGCGCACATAACTGGACCTACTGGCGCGAATCACTTCCTGAAGTGCTTCGGTTTATATCCGATGGGTTTCATCAACATTAACAAAAAATATTTTTTGAACTTTTTAGGGTATTTTTCAATTTTCATTTTGTTTAAGTGACAATAAGAATTACATTTGCTTACAGAAACTAAACAAATGTAATTTTAATGAAATTCGGCTTTTTCGATGACAAAAACCGCGAGTATATAATAACTCAGCCTAAAACCCCGTGGCCATGGATAAATTATTTGGGAAACGAGGATTTTTTTAGCCTGGTTTCCAACACCGGAGGAGGTTACAGTTTTTTTAAAGATCCTCGTTTCCGGCGGATTACCCGCTTCCGGTACAACAATGTTCCCCTCGACGATAACGGGAAATATTTTTACATCAACGACAACGGAACCATTTGGTCGCCGGGCTGGAAACCGGTAAAAACAAAGCTTGACCGGTATGAATGCCGCCACGGGTTGGGTTACACCGTAATCAAAGGAATAAAAAATAGTCTTTCTACTGAAGTGACTTACTTTGTTCCACTCGGTTTTCCTGCTGAAATTCACCGGGTAAAACTGAAGAACCTCAGTACTTCGAAAAAGAATTTTAAGCTGTTTTCATTTGTTGAATGGAACCTTTGGAATGCGCTGGACGATATGACCAACTTTCAGCGAAATTACAGTACAGCCGAAGTTGAAATTGAAGCCCCGGTGATATACCACAAAACCGAATACCGCGAACGCCGTAACCACTATGCATTTTACGCGGCAAACCGAAAAACTGACGGATTCGATACCGATCGCGAATCGTTTGCAGGATTATACAATTCTTATGCTGATCCGGAGGCCGTGCAGGAAGGAAGAGCAAAAAACTCGACGGCACACGGCTGGTCGCCAATTGCATCGCATTATTTTGAACTGGAATTGAACGCCGGCGAAACAACCGAACTCATTTTTGTGCTGGGATACATTGAAAATGAACAGGAAGAAAAATGGGAATCGAAAAAAGTCATCGATAAAACTAAAGCCAAAGTTTTAATTCAGAAGTTTTCCACTTCTGAAGCGGTTGAAACAGAACTCGATCGCCTTAAAAAATACTGGGACGGTCTGCTCTCGAATTACCAGGTAAAAAGCCATGACGAGCGGCTCGATCGGATGGTGAACATCTGGAACCAGTACCAGAACATGGTTACGTTTAACCTGTCGCGTTCGGCTTCCTACTTCGAATCCGGAATTGGACGAGGAATGGGGTTTCGCGATTCAAACCAGGATTTGATTGGCTTTGTACATCTGATTCCCGAAAAAGCCCGCGAACGTATCCTCGATTTGGCAGCTACCCAACTGGAAAACGGTAGCGCCTGGCACCAGTACCAACCGCTTTCAAAAAAAGGAAACTCCGAAATTGGCGGTAATTTTAACGATGACCCGCTGTGGCTGATTCTTTCCACAATCCAGTACATCAAAGAAACCGGCGATTTTTCCATTCTAAATGAAAGGGTTCCCTACAACCACGACGAAACGAAAGCGGAGCCGTTACTCGATCACCTCAACCGGTCGTTTTTGCATGTGGTAAACAACCTGGGGCCGCACGGACTGCCGCTCATTGGCCGTGCCGACTGGAACGACTGCCTGAACCTGAACTGTTTTTCAACCAATCCCGACGAAGCGTTTCAAACCACTGAAAATAAGTCGAATGGCAAGGCAGAATCGGTAATGATTGCCGGAATGTTTGTTTTGTACGGAAACGATTATGCCGAATTGCTTCAGCGGCTGGAAAAAACAGCGGAAGCAAATAATATTCTGAGCGAGGTTGAAAAAATGAAAAATGCTGTCGCAAATTATGCATGGGATGGCGAATGGTTTTTAAGGGCTTACGATTTTTTTGGCCAAAAAGTGGGCAGTCGTGAAAACGAAGAGGGTAAAATTTTTATTGAATCCAACGGTTTTTGCACCATGGCCGGTATTGGCGCCGAAAACGGCTGGCCGCAACAGGCGCTCAATTCGGTAAAAAAACACCTGGATTGCAAATTCGGAATTGTGTTGAACAATCCGGCCTACACCGAATACGATTTGAGCAAAGGCGAGATTACCAGTTACCCGGAAGGCTATAAGGAGAATGCAGGTATTTTCTGCCATAACAATCCGTGGATAATGATAGGCGAAACCACTGCCGGAAACGGTGACCGCGCATTCGAATATTACCGTAAAATTTGTCCGTCGTACCTGGAAGAAATCAGCGACTTGCACCGCACCGAACCTTATGTTTATGCGCAAATGATTGCAGGAAAAGACGCCTGGAAACCCGGCGAGGCCAAAAACTCGTGGCTTACGGGAACAGCGGCATGGAACTTTTTTGCCATTTCGCAGTACATTCTCGGTATTCAGCCTGGCTATGACGGATTGACTGTAAATCCGTGCATTCCAAAAAATTGGGATAGTTTTTCCATTCAGCGCAAATTCAGGGGAACGGAATATCGCATCGAGGTAATCAATCCGGATCACGTTTCAAAAGGCGTAAAAGAGTTGTGGATTGACGGAAAAAAGATGGAAAGCAATATAATTCCACTACAAAAACAAACAATTTGTGACGTTAAAGTGATCATGGGATAAAGTTTTCGAAAAAACCGAAGGCATCCGGAATCCGATTACAGACAGCTGTGTATAAACACTTTTAAACAGCCTGATGTTTGCACAAATTTTCATCGGTTCCACGTAGAATCCATCATGTCCGTTTTTGTAATTATGCCGGAGGAGAACTACATTTGCACGAAGTAAAAATTGAAAGCCATGCAGCTTTTTTATGTTCGGGAAATTACAGGTAATGAAATTGTACTGGATGAAAGTGAATCGAAACATGCCATCCGGGTTTTGCGATTAAATACCGGCGACAAGGTGCAGGTGGTGGATGGTGCAGGTGGATTTTATACCGCTGAAATCACCGAACCTCACCCCAAAAAATGTAAAGTTTCAGTCCTTGATGCCCAAAAAGATTTTGGCAGGCATTCGTTCCGGCTTCATATTGCCATTGCTCCTACCAAAAACAACGACCGTTTTGAGTGGTTCCTGGAGAAGGCGACTGAAATTGGAATCGATGAAATTACACCCCTTTTTTGCGAACACAGCGAACGAAAAACCATCAAACCCGACCGGTTGGAAAAAATTTTGGTTTCGGCGATGAAACAATCACTAAAATCCTGGTTACCAAAACTTAATCCGCTCATTCCGTTAAATGAATTCCTGCAAATAAATGAAGGCTCGCAGAAATTTATTGCCCATTGTAACGAAGGGAAAAAAGCACATTTAAAAGAAGAAATAAAAAAAGGTGAAAACGTAACGCTGCTCATTGGTCCAGAGGGTGATTTCAGCCTGAAAGAAGTTGAACAGGCCCGGGCTGCCGGATTCAGGGAAATTTCGCTCGGCTCGTCGCGACTGCGTACCGAAACTGCAGGTATTGTGGCCTGCCACATTGTTAATCTTGTTAACGAATAACAACAAATCTTTGTCGCTATTTTTTAGTTTCAGAAGGGAATTGTAATTTTCGAAAAATTTTTAGTTATGAGAATCGCGCTCATTTTAATTCTGTTTTTATCGGCAACTGCCGGTAGTCTGGCGCAACCGGTAAGAATAGGACTGGTAAAATACGGCGGGGGTGGTGACTGGTATGCCGATCCCACTGCTCTTCCCAACCTCATCGCTTACTGTAATCAGCAATTAAAAACCAATATTCATCCTGAACCTTCCACTGTTGAAACAGGAAGTCCTGAAATATTTAATTTCCCGTTTGTTCACATGACAGGCCATGGTAATATTATTCTTTCCGAAAATGACGCAATAAATCTGAGAACTTATCTCGAAGCCGGTGGGTTCCTGCATGTTGACGATAATTACGGCATGGATGAATACTTCAGGCGCGAAATAAAAAAAGTGTTCCCGGACTCCGAACTCGTTGAACTGCCCCCATCTCACCCGATATTCCATCAAAAATTCACCTTTAACGAAGGATTGCCGAAAATTCACGAACACGATAATAAACCACCCCAGGCTTTTGGAATTTTTATCGAAGACCGGATGGTTTGTCTTTACACCTACGAATCAGACATTAGTGACGGATGGGAAGATGCGGCCGTACACAACAACCCGCCGGAACTCCGGGAAAAAGCATTAAAAATGGGTGCCAATATCATAGCATTTGTTTTTAATCAATAGTTTGATTTGACATACAACTAAAAGTTTACTTTTGCGTTATATTAACTATTAGATTAATTAAAACAGAAAAAAATGAAAAAGTTAATTTTTGCATTGACACTGTTTCTCGCAACTGCTGTTGCAGTTAACGCCCAGGATTACAACACCGGTATTGGTGTTCGTGGCGGATTATCAAACGGATTAACGGTAAAACACTTTATCGGGAGTAACAAAGCTGTTGAAGGGCTTTTATCGACGCGCTGGAGGGGTTTTCACATAACGGGCTTGTATGAAATCCATGCTCCTGCTTTCGATACCCCAAGGCTTCACTGGTATTATGGTGTTGGCGGCCATGTTGGTTTTTGGGACGACTACGACCGGCATCCCTGGTTTGATAATAATGGTTCGCATACCGTTATTGGTGTTGACGGAATTATTGGGATTGAGTATAATATCGAACCTATTCCGTTCAATATTAGTTTAGACTGGAAACCGGGCTTAAACCTCATTGGCTATACAGGTTTTTGGGCCGATGAAGTCGCTCTTTCCATCCGTTTTATTTTCTAAAGAATAATTAAAGCAGGCTAATATACAAAAGCCCTCCCGAAAGTCGGGAGGGCTTTTTCTTTATCATTATCAGTAAAAGAATTTACCGGCTTATGCCTTTTCAAGTTTTAATGTTTCTGTTGGCTGGTCGCATACTTCCGAAGGTCCAAAATATTGAATCGGACCGGGATAAATATATTGTGTTCCATGCGCCCATTCGCCGCGTTTCGAAACAAAATATTTAAAAGGCGCACCGTCGAGTTCAACCAGTGCTTTTTGAATTACCGGTTTCATATGACCGTGCCTTTTTTCCATATTCATCATCATGGTAATGGGAACACCGCCGGCAATCCATTCGTCGGCAGGTGCAGTAAGATTTCTCACCGACGACATGTAACCTGTTTTTTCTTCGGAAACCAAAACTGAAGCGGTGTATCCTAATGAATAGCAATAATCGGCATCGAAATTTGACGGTGCCGCACAACGTCCTTCGTAGCCAAAAAAGTGATATTGGGTACTGAATTTACCAGAGAATTTACCGGCTTTTTTTAGTTTGGAAAGTTTTTCGGCAACCATTTCTCCCAGAAGTTTTTCAGTCTCAATTAACGAAACCTGCACATTGCCGTGCGGATCGCGATCGAGCGTCAACTGCGTGGCAATTCCTGCCGGCAACGATTTAAATACTTTTGCCGATTCTTTACTCAGTTGAGACGCCACCCACTCCAGCCGGTGGCTTTTTCGCAGCATTTTAAATTCCTTTTCGGTTTCGGTTCCTTCGGCCAGCAAATCGTTGAGTTCCGTAATCAAAATTTTCATCTCCGGAATAAACTCAATCAAACCTTCAGGAATAAGGGCAACGCCAAAATTTTCGCCGTTATCGGCACGCTGGGCAACAACGCTTGCCATATAATCCACAATGTCTTCGAGCGTATGTTGTTTTGCGGCCACTTCTTCCGAGATAATGGCAATATTAGGTTGGGTTTTCAACGCACATTCCAGTCCGATATGCGACGCAGAACGCCCCATCAGTTTTATAAAGTGCCAGTATTTTTTTGCCGAATTGGCATCGCGCTGAATATTTCCAATCAATTCGGAATAGACTTTTGTAGCCGTATCGAAACCAAACGAAGCTTCAATCATTTCATTTTTCAAGTCGCCATCGATGGTTTTTGGGCAACCAATTACCTGCACTCCGGCATTTTTCCGCAAATAATATTCTGCCAAAACACATGCGTTGGTATTGGAATCGTCTCCGCCAATAATAACCAGTGCATTGAGATCGAGGTCATTTGCAATTTCCAAACCTTTGTCGAACTGCCATTCTTCTTCGAGTTTTGTGCGGCCCGAACCAATAATATCGAAACCGCCGGTATTGCGGTATTCGTCAATAATTTCCGCTGTGAGTTCCACGTATTTATGGTCCACTAATCCCCCGGGACCACCAAGAAAACCGTACAACTGGCTTTCGGCATTGATTTTTTTTATTCCGTCGAAAATACCTGAAATTACATTGTGACCTCCCGGAGCCTGTCCTCCTGACAGAATAACGCCCACGTTTACCGGTTTTCTGTTTTTTTCCGTTTCTCCTGATTCAAAGGAAATTAAAGGCATCCCATAGGTGTTTGGAAACAATTCTTTAACTTCTTTCTGGTTGGCAACCGATTCTGTTTGTGTACCTTCGACCAATTTTACCGCTCCTTTTAACGAAAGGGGAAGTTTGGGTTGGTATTTGGCTCTTTCTTTTTGTAATGCGCTGATATTCATATTTATTTGATTTTAAATTTCACTAACTGCTGCATCAAAAGTAATGCATTTTAAGCGTATAAAATATTGAAGAATTTTTTCTTCGGCCGATTTAAAGAAAACTTAAAAGGATTCAGGGTTTAAAGCGTTGTTTATCGGTGCGTTTTTTCCATTTCTCCAAAGCGAGTTTTTGCAAATCTTCCACTTTGTCCGATTCATCCACAATTTCGAGCCCCAGCAACGTTTCAAACAAATCTTCCATGGTTACAAGTCCTACCACGCTCCCAAAATCATCTGTTACCACTGCCAAATGTTCGCGGTTCAGTATCAGGGTATCCATGAGTTTGGCAACGGTAAAATTATCTTCCACAAACAAAATATCGCGTTTAATCTCTTTTGCTTTAAGCGAATGTTTGTCTTGCGCCAGGTTTTCCAGAATATTGTCCTTCAAAATTACTCCGGTAATATTATCAGGATGTTGGTGATACACCGGAATACGCGAAAAAACCATAGGATTGAATTCTTCATAAATTGCACTCAGGGGCTGTTCTTCATCAATCATCATAATAACCGAGCGTGGCGTCATAATATCCCGTACTTTCAGGTTTTCGAGACGCAACAGATTTTGAATAATCGACTTCTCTTCACGGTCGATTGCCCCGCTTTTAAGCCCGGCGTCGGCCATGGCTGCAAAATCGGCACGGCTCAATACACTTCGTCCCTTTTCGGTTTTTAACATGCGGGTAATTCGTTTACTCATCCATACAAACGGGGCCAGTACAAACATTAAAATGCGAAGCGAACGTACAGTAAACGGTGCAAATTGTTTCCAAAGATTAGCACCGATAGTTTTCGGAATTATTTCAGAAAGAATCAATATGGCAAGTGTCATTCCACCGGCTATCAACGATTCAAAAGTAATATGAATGAAAAAAAAGTCGATACGGGTGGCTCCGAACAATTTGCCTGCCTGCACACCCACGCCCAATGCGCCTACTGTATGTGCTATTGTATTTAGGGTAAGAATGGCCGATAAAGGTCTGTCGATATCGTCCTTCATTTTATTAAGCATGTGGCCAACCGATGGGTTATCGTTTTGCAACCGGCTGATATAGGACGGAGTAATACTCAACAAAACCGCCTCCCACAACGAACAAAAAAATGATATAAAAATGGATACAAGAAAAAAGAATATCAAGGTTGCCATATACTTATTTTAGTCCCGAAAAGTTGCTGTAAAATATCTTAAGTTCAACTTTATTGCCCGTTTTTCCTTTCAGGAATTTTTTAACCTACGAAAATAAATAATTCAGCCGTCAATTGAAATGTATGTCATAAAAAATTAATAGATGAAACATTATTTTTGTTTCATCTGTGACGAAACCGTCGCTTAGTAAATTTTGTTAGAAACCATAAAAATTGAAAAACCATGAAAAGTAATTTTTTACTATTAATTTTTTGTATGGCTGTTCACACTAATTTTGCACAAAACACCGATCCTTACCAATGGCTCGAAGAAGTAGAAAGCCCCAAGGCTCTCGAATGGGTAGAAAACTGGAATAAAAAATCGCTGGAAGTGCTTTCATCGCAACCTGGATACGATGCACTTTATGAAAAAAACCTGGAAATACTGAATTCCACCGATAGGATTGCCGAACCAGCTATCCGTGGAAAATTTGTTTACAATTTCTGGCAAGACCAGCAATACCAGCGCGGAATTTGGCGACGGGCCCATTTGGAAAATTACCTGAGTGGAAATCCCGAATGGGAAATTTTACTGAATATAGATGAACTTTCGGAAAAAGATGGCGAGAAGTGGGTTTTTAAAGGAGCGAGCGGACTTTATCCCGATTACAACAAATTCCTGGTCAGCCTTTCAAAAGGAGGAGGCGATGCAATTATCATCAGGGAATTTGATGTACGTTCGAAATCGTTTGTCGAAAATGGTTTTTATCTTCCCGAAGCCAAAGGAGGCGCCAGTTGGATTGACGAAAACACTCTGATGGTTTCTACCGATTTCGGCGAAGGAGTTACCACATCGGGTTATCCGACACAGGTTAAAATTTGGGAAAGAGGCGCCCAACTCGAAAACGCACGGGAAGTTTATAAAGGACTTGAAAACGACATGGGTATTTGGGGCTATGCGCAGCAAAATCCCGAACGGGTTTACCAGGTAATAACCCGGCGTACGTCATTTTATTCAGGCGATTACTTTTTTATTGAAAAGGGCGAAACTGTAAAACCGGATGTTCCTGATGATATTGAGCTGAATACAATTTTTAAGGGCCTGGTAATTTTTCAATTAAAATCTGAATGGAACACAAATGGCCAAAACTTTCCACAGGGTGCAGTAATCAGTATTGGATACGATGACTTACTCGCCGGGAAAAAGAATTTTGAGCTTGTGGTTAAACCGAACGAACGGTCAAGTGTTGCCGAAATTTCACACAGCAAAGACCGTTTACTTATAAATATGCTCGAAAATGTAAAAAGTGAACTCTATGCTTACCGGTACGAAAACGGATGGAGAAAAGAAAAAATAAATGCACCGGATTTTGGCAACATCTCGTTAGGTTCAGCCGATGAATTCAGCAACAAATTCTTTTTTAATTTTCAGAACTTTTTAGCGCCCGGCACCCTTTACTATGCCGATGCAGAAACCGGAGAAACAGAAAAGGTTCAAGCACTTCCTTCGTGGTTTTCAACCGAAAATTATCAGGTTCAACAGTTTGAAGCCACATCGAAAGACGGAACACGTATTCCTTATTTTGTGGTGCATCAAAAATCAATGGAGTTTGATGGGAATAATCCCACATTACTTTATGCCTACGGAGGATTTGAAATTCCGCAGCTTCCCCGTTATTCAGCGACAATCGGAGCTTCGTGGCTCGAACAAGGTGGCGTTTATGTGCTGGCCAACCTGCGCGGCGGTGGAGAATTCGGACCGAAATGGCACCAGTCAGGGTTAAAAGAAAACCGGCAACGGGTGTTCGACGATTTTTATGCAGTTGCAGAAGATCTTATTGACAAAAAAATTACGTCGCCCAAAAAACTGGGAATTTATGGCGGTAGTAATGGCGGATTGCTTGTTGGCGTGGCATTTACTCAGCGCCCGGAGTTGTACAATGCCGTTGTTTGCGCGGTTCCGTTGCTGGATATGAAACGCTACAATAAATTATTGGCAGGTGCAAGCTGGATGGCTGAATATGGAAATCCCGACATCCCCGAAGAGTGGGAATATATTCGTAAATATTCGCCTTACCAAAACCTGAAAAAAGAAATGGAATATCCCGAAGTATATTTTTACACTTCAACCCGCGACGATCGCGTGCACCCGGGGCATGCGCGAAAAATGGTAGCAAAAATGAACGACCTGGGCTATAAAATCTACTATTTTGAAAATACCGAAGGCGGGCATGCCGGCGCTTCCACCAACGAACAGCGGGCACAAATGAACGCGCAACTGTATTCCTATCTGCAGATGAAACTGATGGATTAACGGAGTAATCAGTTTTTTTGAAGGTAAAATATCAGCATTCCTTACCAATCAAAATCATCCTTTTGATTGCCGGACATCTTTGATTTTCAACTATGTTTGCTGCATACAAACCCAGGATACAAAATCAGTTAGACGCTTTTGAAGGTTATTGAGTAATCCCGGCATGACGCGCCGGGATTATTTTTTGTCCTGTATTTTGCCTTTTACCGCTTTTATCCATTTCACAAAAACCTTCGGATATCCACTTCCTGTTTTAGTTCATAATCTTTTACAAGCAAGTGCTTTACCATCTTTTCAGCAAAATATGGTGCCAGCATTACGCCTTTGGTTCCCAACCCGTTAAAAACCGATAAGTTTCTGTATTTGGGGTGAACTCCCAAAACCGGACGGCGATCGGAAACTGCCGGACGGATACCCGCCCAATGCTGCTCCACCGCATGATCGACAGCTACCAGCTTTTCAAAACGTTCAATTATCGAACGCTTCCCCTTTTGGGTGGGCAACTCCGACAAGTCTTTCCATTCATAGGTCGAACCAACTTTAAAACGATGATTTCCGACAGGTAAAACAAACACCTTTTTAGTCAGGATGAAGTTCTCAGCCAGTTCCGGCGTAACCACCTGAAGCACTTCTCCCTTTGTGGGTACAAGACGGATAAACGGAAAAAAAGGATTGTCAATCAAATGGGCGCCTTCGCAAAATACAATCTTTTCAGCCCTCCCATGTTCCGCATCAAAATATTTTTCTCCCGGGTTAATTTTATTTGAATCGAATTCAGTTTGAATCAAAACTCCTTTCTCGCGAAAATACCGGTCGGAAAGGTCCAAAAACCGTGTTAAATTCACATAGCCCGAACCTTCCACAATCCCATAGCCGGCAGCAGGTTTCACTCGCTTTTCAGGACTATTGTTTTTTACGGAAGCGATGTATTTTGAAAATTCCGGGTCTGTTTTTTTTGCTATCCATAACTGCTTTTCCTGTTCCGATAACGGTTTTAAAATGGGTTTTTCAAAATAAAACCGACTTTCCAAAAGGTTTTCAAGCGCCCTGAATTTATTGTTCATCACTGGAAGCAATTCATCCGCCATCCAGCTTTTTGTCAGGCGTTTAAAAACCAGCGGATTGAACATTCCGGCAGCAACTTCGGAAGCACGCGATTTCAGGGGTGAAGCCAAAATTCGAAAATCGATGTGCCTTTGCAGCATTTCAAACGCCAGCATTGTTCCCGCCAAACCGTTTCCAACAATCAAAAATTCAATTTTTTTCATAGTCCAGCATTTTCACGGCCTCGGCGGCGCTTTCCACTGGCAGTTGACAGGCTCCTTCGCGACAGACGTAAATCAGGGTTTTACCCCTAACAAACCTTCCTTTAAACAGCGGCAGGCTGCTTTTTTTCTCCGAATAAGCCCAGATCACATTGGGGTGAAACGAATTTTGAATCTCCAGAAACTTCACCGGTGCATTTTCCCCGATGACTACAATTTCGTAGTGAGGTTCAGTAAGTTTCAGCATCAGATTTCCCCAGTTGGCAAAGGCATGTGGATATTTCGAAAAATGGGGTGTAATATGGTAGATCATTTTTTTTGCACGGGTGAGGTATTCCGGTTTTCCCAATAGTAAATACAGGGCATGGAGATTGTTGGCCATCACTGAATTGGCTGCCGGAACAACATTGTCTTCGTTTTGAAAGTGATTGGTTAAAACCGCGCTGTTCTCTTTTTCAGAAAAGAAAAAAAGACCTGCAGCATCATCGTAAAAATGATCTTCTGTGTATTTCAGAAGCTGCTCGGCAGATTTCAGCCACTCTGTTTCACCCGAAATTTCGAATAAAGCAATAAACGCCTGGATAACCAGGGCATAATCTTCCAGAAATCCGGCAACGGCACTTTTCCCGTTTTTCCAGGTGTGAAACAACATTCCGTTTTTTATCATATTTGTTTTAATAAACCGGCCGTTTTTTAAAGCCAGGTCTTTAAACCGGTTTTCTCCAAAAGCTTTGCTGGCATCGGCAAGGCCCTGAATTACCAAGGCATTCCACGACGCAAGCGTTTTATCGTCGAGGCCGGGACGGACTCTTCGCGAACGTTCTTCGAGCAACTGTTTTTTACACAGGGCAATTTTGTTATGCAGGTCTGCAACAGTCAAACCATTTTTCCGGGCAAATTCTTCAGGAGCGAATTCCCTTAAAAGAATATAATTCCCTTTTTCCCAAAACCCCTTCGAATTCACATTGAAATATTTCGCAAACAGTTCGAAATCATCTTTTAAAATGGTTTTAAGTTCTTTTTCTTTCCACACATAAAATTTTCCCTCTTCGCCGTCGCTGTCGGCATCGAGCGAGGAGTAAAATGCTCCGGAGTCGTCCATCAGCTCCCGTTCGATAAACTGAACCGTTTCGTAAACCACCGCTTTCAACTCATCGCTTTTAAAATGCTGGAAAGCTTTTGAACAGATGCCGATTAACTGCCCGTTGTCGTACAGCATTTTTTCAAAATGGGGAACTTTCCACTTTTCATCAACCGCATAACGGGCAAAACCGCCGCCCACCTGGTCGTAAATTCCTCCGCGCGCCATTTTTTCGAGGGTCAGCTGCACACAACCGAGCGCATGTTTGTCCTGGTGAATCATACCAAAATTAAACAGAAAACCAAGATTCACGGGCATGGGAAATTTCGGGTAACCCAGCCGGCCTCCGTTTTCATTATCGAAATATTGTTTCCAGTTTTCCACGGCCCGGGCAACTATTTGCCGTGTTGCCGGGAAAACAGTTTCCGTTTCTACCGGAAGTAAAGCCTGTGTAATTCCCTGTTGCAGACTTTCTGCATATTCCTGTGTTTTTTCAGGATTTTCCTTCCAAAACCGGGCCACTGAAGAAATGGTTTTTAACCACGTTTCTTTCGGAAAATAGGTACCTCCCCACACAGGCCGGCCGTCGGGCAGCGCAATTACATTTAGCGGCCACCCTCCCTGCAGTCCCATCAGATGAACCGCTGTCATGTAATACTGGTCCACATCGGGACGTTCCTCGCGGTCCACTTTAATGCACACGAAATGTGCGTTCATTACCGAGGCAACTTCCTCGTCTTCAAAACTTTCGTGTTCCATCACATGACACCAGTGACACGCGGCATAGCCAATACTTACTAAAAGCAGCTTGTTTTCTTTTTTAGCCTTTTCGATTAAATTTTCGCTCCATGGCTGCCAGTTTACCGGATTGCGGGCATGTTGCAGCAAATAAGGAGAGTTGGAATTAATAAGTGCGTTGGTATATTTTTTCATTTTTAACCTGTTTTTTATTCTTTTATTTCTCAAACAAAACAGGTGGATTTAAGTTCTTTTACACTTTTTACAGGCAACCACTGTGTTTTCCCGGCAATGCAAAAAAATTGCGGATTTCATTGAAAATTGTAACTTTCCACCGGAAAATTCAACATTTTTAAATTATGTCGAAATTAAACAGCAGGTTTCTTATTGTTACAATCGTTTTTCTGCTGGCGACAGCTTTTTCCTGCACACCCGAAGAAGAGGAAGAACCGAGAACAAGAGAAAAGGAGTGGGAAGAACTGGATGCCTGGATGCAGAGACTCGAAGCTGAAGGAGAAGATATAGATACAACAGGTTTAATGGTATTTTATATTGTAAGAAAAAAAGGAGAAGGCCCGTTCCCTCAAACAGGAGACTCCTGTGCAGTTTCTTATATCGGGTATAAACCGAACGGCACTAAGTTTGAAGATTCAAAGGATATTTATAAAAACGGTATCTGGAAATTTATTTACAAACCGCCCTACGATGTTGGCGGGTTAATCGATGGAATAGGATATATGAACAAAGGCGCCGAAGTGGATATGTTTATTCATTCCGACTTCGCATACGGCTCGAAGGGAACTTCGGGAATCCCGCCTTTTACTACGCTGGTTTACCGGGTTACCATGCACGACATGATTCCGGCCAAATAACCGGCATGCCGATACGCTTCATTTGGGGAGACAGCGATGCTTTCGAGAAACCGGAAACCGGTTTGCAGAAAACAAACTAATCAGGGATTATGGTTTTGAAGCAGTGGAAGATGCGGGGCCTTGTCCATGGTTTTGATCAATCCCGGGCATGTGTTTCATTAATTTTCGAAATGGCCGGTGATCGGAAAAATTCAAAGAAATAATCACGTGCCGAAGCGATCGGCTCAGAAAATAGCTGCAGGTTAAGCGATGTAAATTTCACCTGCGAGATAAGTTACCGCCTTTCCTCCAATTTCAACCCTTTCTCCCCGGTGCTTGCAATGGAGAATACCACCCCGCTTTGAAATTTGTCGGGCTATCAGTTCAATTTTTTCCAATCGTTCTGCCCAGTAGGGGATAAGCATGGTGTGTGCCGAACCGGTTACCGGATCTTCGTCGATTCCCTCGCGGGGAGCAAAAAACCGCGATACAAAATCGTATTCTTTGGAAGGTGCTGTTGCAATAATTCCCCGCATTTCCAGCGTTTTCAGAAAGCTAAAATCGGGTTTTAGGTTTTCAATTTCTTTTTGGTTTTTAAAAACAAACATCAAATCTTCCCGGCCTTTAAAACATTTTTGTGGTTTTATTCCGAAAGCTTTTTCGATTTTGGCAGGAGGTTCGGTTTTGTTCACTTCTGAAGTCGGGAAGTCGAGCACAATTCGTTCATTTTCTCTTTTTACTTTTAAAACTCCGCTTTTCGATTTGAAAAGAATTTCTTTCCCCTGATAATTCAGATGTTGAAAAAGAACGTGTGCCGCTGCCAATGTAGCATGTCCGCACAGATTTACTTCGGTTGCAGGTGTGAACCACCGGATGTGAAAACCACTTTCTGCCGGTATAAAATAAGCCGTTTCCGACAGATTGTTTTCCATGGCAATATTTTGCAGGATTTCATCTGAAAGCCAGTTTTTTAATGGTATCACCGCTGCCGGATTTCCTGTAAATACGTTTTCCGCAAAGGCATCAACCTGATAAATAACTAATTTCATTGCTCTTTAAAATTTTGTTGTTAATCAACTGGAATCCCCGGATCGGATTTCGGTTTTTCATCTTTTCCGAACCGCCTTATTTTAATGTTCAAATAAGCGAATAGAATGGTCATTACTGGACTGATTATATTGAAAAAAGCGTATGGAGCGTAGGTAAAAGTATCCACTCCCAGAATCCGGGATTGCGTGGCGCCACAGGTGTTCCACGGAATAAGCACCGAAGTCATTGTTCCGCTGTCTTCCAACGTGCGGCTGAGGACTTCCGGCTTCAGTCCTTTTTCTTCGAAAGTTTTCCGGTACATGCGCCCCGGAACAACAATGGAAATGTACTGGTCGGATGCAGTTGTGTTAAAAAAAATACACGTTCCCACCGTTGACGCTACCAAACTGCCGGTGCTTTTGGCATAGCGAACAATGGGCTGTGTAATCCGGCGCAATAAACCGGCCGATTCCATTACCCCGCCAAAAACCATAGCCGAAAGAATAAGCCAAACGGTATCGAGCATTCCCCGCATTCCCGAAGTACTTAAAAGTTCATTCACTTTCGAATCGGTTGTGGTTAGAGATACATCCCCAAACATGGCCTGCATTACAGAAACATAACTTGCCTGCAGGTAATTCCCTGTATTCCCGGCAACGTCGTTTACGATATGGGGTTGAAAAATAATGGCAAAAATGCCACCCAGTAATGAGCCGGCCAGCAGTGAGGGTAATGGCGGAACTTTCAGAATGATTATTGTGAGAAGGATAACCGGTACAAGAAACAAAAGCGGATTTGTATTAAATGTACCATCGATAGCTGCTTTAACAGTTTGTACATTATCGAGGGCACCCGAATGATTGCCGCTGAATCCAATAACCAGGAAAATGATAAGGGTTAAAGTGAGTGAAGGAACTGTGGTGTAAAACATATAACGGATGTGGGTAAACAAATCGGTTCCGGCCATGGCAGGCGCCAGGTTGGTGGTATCGCTCAGCGGTGAAACTTTGTCTCCGAAATAAGCGCCGCTGATAATGGCCCCGGCTACAACAGCTTCGCTCATTCCCAAAGCTTTTCCAATGCCCAGTAAAGCCACACCGATAGTCGCAATGGTTGACCACGAGCTTCCGGTAGCCACGCTCACAATGGCGCTCACAATAACAGCGGTAAAGAGGAACATTTTCGGGTTGATGATGTCGAGCCCGTAATAAATCATGGCCGGCACCACGCCACTTATCATCCATGTACCTGCAAGCGAGCCAATCAGCAGTAAAATTAAAATCGACGGCATGGCCGAACCAATTGTGCTCACCATTTTTTCGCGAATTTTATTCCACGGCAATCCCAGGCGTATGGAAATCACTCCGGCCAGCGCAGCCGCAAGCAATAAAGCAATCTGATTTGCACCAGCCAGGGTGTCTTCAAATAGAAATACATTGGAAGTGAGCAGGGCAATCAGGACTAAAATGGGCAAAAGAGCTGCAAACAGACTGGCTTCGCGCTTCATTTAATTTCGTTTCTTCGGTTAAACCCGAAAACTAATACATTTTAGGGAAAAACAGGGAATGAAACAGAAAATTTTCATGCTGTAAAACAACCAATTTAAAATAACGTTTCTCAAATAATTAAATGTTCCTATTTTCGTTTTTTGGTTTAACGAGGAATCTTATATGAAAAAACGATATCTGTACTTTTTATTAAGTGTTTTACTAATCACCGGTGTTTGCTTTCAAACGTTTGCCCAAAGAAGTAATGGACTGACGGTGGAGGGAACCGTGAGCGTGGAGGAAGGCTCGGTTGACGGCGCCATTATTCAAATGTATCGCGACGGCCGCAGGCTCGATAATTATGGCATCGGCTCAAACGGAAATTATAAAGTGGAATTGAATTACAACTACGAATGGACTTTGATTTTTATGCGTCCGGGAAACTTTCCCCAAAAAATTGTGGTGGATACCAAAGTTCCCCGCCAGGTATTGCAATCCGACCCGCTTTTTCCACCGTTTCCTGTAAATATCCGGTTATTTACAGAAATTTCCGGAATTGACCGCACGTTTTCAGAAAACACGGTAATGAAGATTTATTACAGCGAAAAGGTGGACAATTTTATTTCCGACCTGTTTTATAACGATGCTCAGATAAAACACCTTATCGACCAGGCCATTATGCAATCGCAACAACTGGGGCAGGAAGCGGATTTTTTGGCGGGGCTCACAAAGGCAGAAATGGCCGAACTTCGCAGAGAATATGATCAGCATATCAAAGAAGCTGAGAATGAATACAAAAAAGAAGAATTTTTAAAGGCGCTGGACGGTTATCAGGCAGCCAGTAAAATTTTTCCGAAAGAACAATATCCAAAGGACCGGATTGCCGAAATTAATGATTTGCTGGGTTTGTTAATGGTTGCCGAAGAAATGCAACAGGCGAAGGTCGAGCGGTTGGCCGCACTGATCAACCAGGCCGATGTTTTGTTTGATGATAAAAAATACCCCGAAGCCCGCAATGCCTACCACCGGGCTCTGTCTGTCGATCCCGGCAACACGCACGCACAACAAAGGTCGAACGAAATTAACGAGATCATCAGGCAACAACAGCTCGACCAGGAATACCGCAATTTAATCGGTCAGGCCGACAACGCTTTCAGGGAACTGCTGTATGTTGAATCCAAAGAATTCTTTCAAAAAGCTTTGGAAATCAAACAAAATGAAACATACCCCAAACAAAAAATCGATGAGATTAACACAATTCTTTCTCGCCTTGAACAAAACGCCGAACAATTGAAAAATTACGACGACGCTGTTTTTCAGGCAGAACTGAATTTCGAGAAACAGTTTTACGAACGGGCTATTTCCTTTTACGAGAGTGCACTTTCACACAAACCCGGCGACGAAGTGGCAACCCGAAGAATTCAGGAAATCAAAGATTTAATGAATGAGCTGGCCAGCCGCACCATGTACGACAAGCTCATAAAATCGGCCGACCGTTCATTTCAGCGAAAACAATATACCGAAGCGATGGCTGATTATGAGCATGCTGCTGAATTGTTGCCGAATGAAAATTATCCTCAAAATCAAATTAACCGGATCAATGAGATTTTTGCAGAGGAAGCGCGGCTCGCTGCCGAAGCAGAAGCCGCAGAACAGGCGCGACTGGCCGCCATTCAGGCTGAAC
>CAZXHP010000003.1:3884-14998 GCA_964639655.1 uncultured Mariniphaga sp. | reverse complement strand
GAACTGCTTATCAATCTGCTTTACAGGTAAAACCCGGCGAAACCTATCCGCAGCAGCGCATTGAAGAAATCGGACAAATTCTGACACAACTGGCTTCTGCCCGGGAAGCTTACGATGCTGCCATTTCCCGTGCCGACCGCGATTTCCAAAGTGAAAATTTCGATGCCGCCAAAACAGCCTACACCGAAGCGCAGCAGGCCAAACCGGAAGAAACTTATCCGGCAGAACAAATCGCCAAAATTGACAGTATTGTGGAAGAACGCGCAAGGTTGGCTGCCGAAGCAGAAGCCGCAGAACAGGCGCGACTGGCCGCCATTCAGGCTGAACAGGACCGGCAGTACGCGCAGGCCGTTTCGCGTGGCGACAGTCTGTTCAACCTGAACGAATACGAAACATCCAGAACTGCTTATCAATCTGCTTTACAGGTAAAACCCGGCGAAACCTATCCGCAGCAACGCATTGAAGAAATTGGCCGGATTCTGGAAGAACAGGAGAATATAAACCGGAAATACCAGGAGATCATTGCATTAGCTGACCACCAGTTTAATTCGCGAGATTATGCTCAGGCGATAGGAAATTATAAAAAGGCGCTGGAAATAAAACCGGAGGAAAACTATCCGAAAGAAAAAATTCAGGAAGTTGAACAGCTGTTGGCTCAGCAAGAACTGGATGAGAACTACCGGACAATTATTCTTGCAGCCGACGGTTTTTTCAATGCTGAATCGTGGACGGAAGCCAGGTCGGAGTATGAAAAAGCATCGGAACTCAAACCCGGTGAAAACTATCCGAAAAATCAGATTGTAAAAATTGACAACCTGCTCCGGCAACAACAGGAACGGGCGCTGGCAGAACAGCGTGCCGCAGAGGATATGGAACGCCGGCAGGCTGAAATTGAGCAACGCCAGCAGCAGATGAGCGAAAGACAGGAGATGAGTGAATCCGGATTAAATCAGTTGTACAATGAATATATTTCACTGGCTGACGGATTTTTTGAGAATAAGCGTTACAATGTTTCGCGGGCCTGGTATTACAAAGCCTGGGATGTAAAACCGGAAGAAACATGGCCACCGCAGAGGATTGAAGAAATCAACAAACTGGTGAGCAGTTTGCTTCTCAGTCAGCGTGATCGTGATTACCAGAATTTTGTTAACCTGGCCGATTCAACTTTCCGCGAAAACCAACTTGCTGTGGCAAGAGGATGGTATAATCGCGCCCTCAGTATAAAACCGGAAGAAACCTACCCAAGAGAACAGTTGCGGGCCATTGCTGATTTAATTGCAGAACGAATGACAAGCCGGTCGGGTGAACAGTTCAACGGCTATATGGAAAATGCCAGGCAGTCTTTTGAAAACGGAAATTATAATGTAGCAAGATTTTGGTACAAAAAGGCACTGGAGTTGCGGCCTGACGACGGCGATGCAAAAGAGGGATTATTAAAAATTAATGAGACTTTGAGGTAAAAGTATTTCGGAATAGTGAGAAAAAAATAAGGCAGTATTTTTTATTGATTTTTAGTTTCTGGTTCAATTGTTTAAATCCATTTTAAAACCTCGTTTTGAATGCATTTCAGCATTTTTAAATCAAGATGCCCCGAATAGACCCGCATCATGTCCTGAACACGACTGTTAATAATCAGTCCGCCAATGGCAGCATCAAAAAATAAACAATCGCTGTTGTTTCGCACTTTATTCATCAATTCTTCAAATTCAACAATTTCCGGTCTGCGTGGAAGGGTAATGTATCCTTCATTGGGTTCCTGCTTATCGAAATAAATTCCTTTTCCGGAATCTTTAAGGGAAAAACATTTACTGACCGTAACTACCGGTTCTTTTTCAAGCTGAACTTTCCGCGTAAATTTTACGCCTAATTTAATGTAACACTCCTGCAGCATTATCAAATGCTGATAATCGGGAAAGTTTCTGATTCGAATGGCAGGTATGCGGTGTCCATGCAGAAGAAAAACAGCGCTGGCCGTATTTACCTTGTTTTTGGCACAGATATCTATGTTTTGTGTTAGTCTCAATGCCTCTTCCAATGTATAAAACCTTTCGGTAAATAAAAAAAGGGAATTGGGCTGAGGTTTATCCGGGATGCGTCCGTAGTAATTGGCATACGGCATATTGGCCTCTGCAACAGCCGTGTGTTCCAGGATGTTACTGGTTATTAAAGCCAGAGATTCTTTTTTGGTGATTGATCCGCAAACTTTAATCGTTTTTCCTGAGTCCATGGCAATTTTTTTTTATTGAACAGAAGTTAATTGATTTTACTGAACTCTTATTATAAAGTTACGCTAAATGCGGTCTGAAAAATATGTTTTACAAAAGGTTCGGTTCGCTGTCTGTACAAAAAAATTTCACCGGTTATTTTTCGATAACCGGTGAATTCATATTTTTTTGGGTACAGGAAAAGGTGAAGAAAATAATCGCCGAAATATTAAAAACGAAAGGCAAACTCACCATTACGATGAATTTGCCTTCCAGAAATTCAATCAAAGCTAAAAATTCGAACCGCCGGTATCCCACCACAAACGGGTTCCAATTTCATCGGGTCCGCCCAGTTTTTGGGTTGCATCCGCCACTCCTTCTTTATTATTATTCCGTTCGTCGTTGATAAACGGCATTCTTCTCAAAAAGTCATCATCTGCAACAACTCCCCAGTCAGCACTGCTGTCATTTTTTGAATTGTAGGGAAGTTTGGGGTATCCCGTTCTGCGGTGGTCGGCCCATGCTTCATTGGCATTTGTAAAATTATTGATCCATTTCTGGGTAATAATTTTTTCAAGTTTCAATTCGTCGCTGTCTGCCTCATTCCAGGCAACAGTTACGGTTGACCGGCTCGTAAAATTATTTCTGGCATCGTTTGGATCGACATAATCTATTGGTGTACTGGTTGCATCAGTCAGGTATGCATCCACGCCACCGGCACCCCAATCTGCAAACGAAGCTATAATACCTTCTTCGTAATTGGTTCCGGCATCACCTGCTCCTTCCCAGCCTCTGAGGGCAGCTTCGGCTTTTAAGTGACAAACTTCGGAATAGGTAAACGATCTTCGCGAAGCGACCAGCTTAAATGATTCATTAACAGTTGAATATGTTAATCGCTGGTCTTTGGCATCAAGAAATGCGCCACTGTGAATCCCTTTGTATGGCCAGTCAGGATGATCGGGATACAGCGTATTATCAGCAGCAGGAGCGAAATAGCTGGCAATCCGGTTGTCTTTCAATCCAACCAAAAAAGACTCCATAGCTGCTCCCATTCGTGTGTCACCCCATTCGAAACAAATTACATTCAAGGGCATTTTTTCACCGTAAAGCGATACCATAAAGTTATCGCCGTTGGAACCAATCAACCCGTCAGAATGATTTAACGCTTTTTCACCCTGTGTTTTTGCCAGTTCAGGATTGACTTTCACAATTCGCATGGCCAATCTTAAACGTAAAGAATTGATAAGTTTGCACCATTGTTCCATAGCGCCGTTGTAACTGGCATCAAACTTTTTCAACCCCTCATAGTTTTTATTATTGCTAAACACTGTTTGCACAGCATCCAAATCAGCAAACAACTGGTTATAAAGAACCTGTTCGCTGTCATAGATATTGGCCTGGCCCGTTACACCATAATTGGAATAAATAACCGGCCCGTGAAAAGAGGTGAGTTTTGAGATTGCATAGATCTGCAAAAATTTAGCCCAGGCAGAAAATACATCATATCCGGCTTCGTCGGCCTGATTTACTACTTGGGCAGCCGGCGACATCACATTGTTATATATTCTGTTCCAGTAACTGTTCCAACGGATATAATAGGTTGTATTGTTAACACCGCCTACAAAAGGTGTTGGTGTGCCCAAATGACGAACCCAGTTGTCATGACAAAGGTCCTCTTCAATCTGCCCTCCAAACAAATTGGTTAATAAAGATTGAAAAGGAGACCCAAGCCGGTTAAAATCCTGATCCAGTTCTTCATCAGAAATGAGGAAATGATTTCTGTTTGCCTCTTCGAAGTTTTCAGTACAAGCAAAGAGTGCAAATGTCAATAGGACTGTAAAAAATATTTTTTTCATCGTTCTTCAATTTTAGAATGTTACATTAATATTGAAACCAAAGGTCCTTGTTGCAGGTACGTTGAAGTTATCGAGAGACTGAGATGACATTGTAGTATTCATTGTCAGCTCGGGATCGTAGGGTGCTTTTTTATAAAACATGATGATGTTCTGACCCACCAGTGAAAGGGTTGCACCATTTATTGGAAGATTAAGTTTTTGCATATTGAAATCATACGCAATTGACAGTTGGCTCAGCCTTATATTTGTTCTGTCGTAAACATAAGGTTCAATTATTCCGTTTCTGCCACCGGTACCTCCGCCTTCCGAGTAAAAGAGGAATGGCTCGATCTGTGTAACCGGAGTGGTTCCCCGGATACCATTAATTTCAACATATCCCACATCTCTTGCATCGCCTGTTCTTTTGCTAACACCCCAACCATCTAACATCGCTTCGGTTTGGCTTACAACCACACCTCCAAATTTGCCTGTCACAAGAGCGCCAATGCTGAACCGGCTAATCTGGATACTGTTATTCCACCCGAGGCTGAAATCCGGTTCGAGATTTCCGAGAAATTCCTGGGTTTGAGTTTTCAGCGGACGACCTGTTGTTTCATCCAAAAGTATTTGTCCGGCTTCATTCCTTCTGAATTTATACCCATACATATCTCCGTAAGATCCTCCTGCTATAAGGTATGTTTGATAACCCTCTGAACTACCCAGATGGATTTGGCGTTCAGGATTATCCGGATCCAGTTCAATAATTTCATTGGTATTTTTATGAAAATTAAACGATGTATTCCAGGTTACCGACCTGTTCTGCACCGGTATTGCATCAAATGTTATCTCGTAACCTTCATTTACAATTTTTCCTACGTTAATGTTCCTGGTTGTATATTGTCCCCTTTCTTCCGGAGGTAAGTCAACGGTCAGGAATTGATTGGTACTGTTGTTGTGATAATACGTAAAATCCAGCCCGAGACGCCCGTCGAAAAACCTCAATTCACCACCCAGTTCACTACTTGTAATCAACTCGGGTTTCAGATCTGTCCAGGGTTGCCTCGTATTTCTGTTTATACCACCGAGTGCGCCGGCAATCGAATTGTCTGACCGGATGGAATTCCACGGAACTTCTTTAGCTGCCTGGGCACTTGAGGCTCTTAGTTTAAAAAACGAAATGAAATCGGGCAACCTAAATATGTTGCTCACGAGTGCAACCACACCTACCGAAGGGTAAAAATACGATGCACCGTCTTCTGTTCCGATAAGGGTCGATGACCAGTCGTTACGACCGGAAAGATCGACATAAAACATGTCATTATACCCAATAGTTGCACTGCCATAAACCGATTGCAAAATTGTCTCTCCCCCGTATTCACTTATGACGGTATTTATCGGATAGTTCTGTGTTGAAAAGACGTTGGGATATAGCAGGTCGTTGGTTCCATTGTCAGCTCCCATGCCATTCCATTTGTGCTGGCTGTAACTTGCACCTGCATAACCTATCAGATTTAACTTGCCCAGGTTGTTACCGTATTTTAAAAGTGCATCTGCATAATTTTTTCTATCGGTTCTGTTTGCAAAAACATACCTCCCGTTTAGAGAAACGTTGGTTACGTTAGAGCCGGCGTAATCTTTCTGTGTCCTGCCAAAATCCACATAATCGTACGTTCCACGGGCAATAAATGAAAGATTGTCAGTAAATTTATACTCCACCGATGCTGTAGCGATTAAGCGTTGAATTTTCTCTTCCTGAGGTTCCATGTTAATAATCCAGTAGGGATTACTTAAATGGTGGTCAACCACATACACATTTTGAAGATACATATTTCTTGCTTCATCAAAATATTTATAGTTATTTTTATAATCCATCCAGTTTCTTTCACGGGGAAAATTATAAAGTCCGGTTAACGGGTTCAGGTAATACCCGGCCACGTTTCTGTTGTTTACCAACTCTGAAGCCAAAATAACATTGGAGCCTAATGTTAATTTATCATTTAAAAGTTTGGTTGCCTGTTTCAATGAAACATTATTTTTTCCGTATTTGTTATTTGGAACAATACCTCTGGCAGTGGTGTTGGAGTAGGAGAAATATGCAGTAGTTACATCATTTCCACCGCTCACTGTTACACTATTGATTAAATTATTTCCCAACTGGAAAAAATCTTTCATCATCTCTTCGGTGTATTGTGTTCCTCCTTTTGTATCAGACCAGCTTTCTTTTGCCCCGTTCACTGCACCGTAATCAAACTGTAATTCAGGATAAATAAGAATATTTTCGAATGTAGTTGTCGAACTTAATGACACCCTGGTTTTTCCTGAAATTCCTTTTTTGGTAGTTATCAGCACAACACCATTTGCACCCTGGCTACCGTAAAGGATTGATGCATTTAATCCTTTCAATACATTAATACTTTCAATATCATCCGGATTTAGCTGGGACAAGCCGTCTCCCTGATCGGTTCCTCCCCACATTCCCGGCTGTGCGCGTTTTATATTCATTACAGGAATACCGTCAATCACATAAAGCGGTTCACTTGAACCGGTCAGCGATTTGAATCCTCTTAAAACTACGCGGGTTGAACCACCGGCCCCGGAAGCACTTTTTTTGATCTCAAGACCTGCGGCCTTTCCACTCATTGCATCCATAAAATTTACACCTTTTGCTTTCATCAGTTCTTCTCCGGTAACCTGTTGCGATGCGTAAGTTAGCGTTTTTTTATCACGCTGAATACCAAGAGCTGTAACTACAACTTCATCGAGTCCGATATCACCGGGCGCCAATGATACATTAACTGTTGACCGCCCGCTTACAACCTCTTCTTTTTTTTCCATTCCTACAAAAGAAAATACCAGGGTTGCATCGTCAGAAACCCGAATGGTGTAATTTCCATTCATGTCTGTTGTTGTACCATTAGTGGTACCTTTTTCAAGAACAGTAACACCTGGCAGGGGTGAACTGTTTTCATCGGTAACAGTTCCTTTTACTGTTACTGTTTGTTGCGCATAAGTACTGCCAAGCAGTACAAAACACATTACACTAAACAAAATCAGCTTTCTCATAAGCATAATTAATTTAATAAAAAGTTATAAAAGTTAATCTATTATTGATGATTTAGGTTTAATGATAAAATATTGATGCTTTAAATTATTTGTGTTTTTTTTCGTCTTGCTTGTGCGACTGTTTGTGCCTGATTTATTGATGGTTAATTTCATAAAAACTATTTCTATATCTTTAAGTCTGATACAATTTAAGGAAAATAATACATATATTAATGCACCTGTAAGAAAAAAAACACAAAATCAGGTTTTACTCCGAAACATGATTTCTGTTATCTGCAATTTTATCCGCATTTTGTATTTTTGGCAACAAAATAAATAACCTGAAAAATGAAAAAGTTAGCATTCCTGGTTTTGATTTCAGCTATGGTTTTTAGCTGCAATTCAACTTCAAAAAAAAGTGAAACAATGACAGATAATACAGAAATTCAGCAAAAGGTGGAGGAATTTGCGCCGTTCAGGCTTACCACCGACTTAAGTGTACTTACTGAAAAGGAAAAACAAATGCTGCCGTTGTTGCTGGAAGCAGCTCAAATTATGGATGAAATTTTCTGGACGCAGGCTTACGGCAATAAAAAAGAACTGTTTACAGACGGTTTGGATCAATACGCCAAAAAATTTCTGGAAATAAATTACGGGCCGTGGGAGCGGTTGAACAACAACAAACCTTTTATCGATGGAGTTGGACCAAAACCAGCCGGCGCCAATTTTTATCCGGGTGACATGACAAAAGAGGAATTCGATGCATGGGACGAACCGGCTAAAACCAGCCTTTACACCTTAATCAGCAGGGATGAAAATGGAAACCTCTTGGCCAATCCATATCACGAAGCCTGGAAAGAGCAGCTCACAAAAGCCTCTGAATTGCTGCTTCAGGCTGCTGCACTGGCTGAAGACCCCGGACTTAAAAACTACCTGGAAAAACGGGCCCAGGCGTTGCTTACCGATGAATATTACGAAAGCGACACGGCCTGGATGGATATGAAAAACAACACCATCGAGTTTATTGTTGGGCCCATCGAAAATTACGAAGACCAGCTCTACGGGTACAAAACAGCACACGAGTCGTTCATTCTTATAAAAGACAAAGAATGGAGTGAAAAACTGGAAAAATATACAGCTCTTTTACCGGGACTGCAGGAAGCTTTGCCTTGCCCGCCGCTTTATAAAAACGAAACGCCCGGTATCGATTCCGATATGAATGTGTACGACGCCATTTATTATGCCGGCGACTGTAATGCAGGTAGCAAAACCATTGCCATTAACCTGCCCAACGACGAAAAAGTACGCGAAAATAAAGGCAGTCGCAAACTGCAGCTCAAAAATTCCATGCAGGCCAAATTCGATAAAATTCTGGTTCCCATCTCCGGGTTGTTAATTGCTGAAGACCAGCGCAAACATGTAAAATTCGATGCCTTTTTTGAAAATACCATGTTTCACGAGGTCGCACACGGCCTGGGGCTTGGAAACACAGTGGATAAAAGTTCCACTGTTCGCGAAGCACTGAAAGACGCCTATACATCCATTGAAGAAAGTAAAGCCGATATTTTGGGGTTGTGGTGCGTTTACCAGTTGAATGAAATGGGGGAACTGGGCGAAAAAGAGATGATGGACAATTTTGTAACGTTTATGGCCGGAATTTTTCGGTCGGTACGTTTTGGAGCTGCCAGTGCACACGGGAAAGCCAACATGATGCGTTTTTATTACTTCCAGGAAACCGGTGCTTTTGAACGCGATCCCGTAACCGGAACTTACCGTGTCGATTCTGAAAAGATGAAGAAAGCGATGTTCAGCCTTTCAGAACTGGTGTTGACCATTCAGGGCGACGGTGATTACGAAACGGCAAAAAATATGCTCGAAGAAAAAGGATTTATACGCGAAGAACTGCAAAAAGATCTCGACCGGATTGGAAAAGCCGGAATACCGCGCGATATAGTTTTCGAGCAGGGAGCCGAAGTGTTAGGATTAAAATAGTTTAACGTTCTGTTAACAATATATTTTATCTGATTTTTGTTACATTTGCATCGTGAATGCAATGAAAAACATAGCGGTATTCTGTCTGATAATCACTTTTCTGGTTTCAGCAACAGGTATTTTGGTTTTTCATTCACACTGTTCGTGCTCCGGAAACGACCAGGTTTCGGTTTATGTGAGTCCCGATACCTGTGAAGAAAATTACCACGTTCACCATACCCACAGCGAAGGTGGCGAAGAGGTTTGTACTTCAGCAGAGGAGTGTCACGAATGCACCACCCACACCGACTTTTGCGGATGCGACACACCGGAAGTAAGGTATTTTAAGTTGGAAAATCAGGTGGTGAATGAAAAAGTACGTCTTGAAAAAATTCAACCTGTACAATTAAAAGTAATGGAAGAATTTACCGCTATTCTTCTCAATCCCGATAATTACTCAGAAAAATCCCTTTTAAATTATATCGATCCGCCACCACTATTTCGTACATCGTCAGATTTTTTGATTCACATCCATAAATTAAAAATTCCCACTTTAGCTTAAGATGAACGCGTTGCTCCCAAGCAATTCATTTACACTATTTTAAATCTTAAGCATGAAACAAATTGGAATTATAATTTTACTGTTTCTTCCGTTTTTTACCATCGCTCAGGTTTTGGAAGGAATCGTTTATGGCAACGATAAAAACGGGAAACAACCCTTGCCGGGGGTAAATATTTACTGGCAGGGAACAAATAGCGGTGTTGCATCGGGTGATAATGGCACATTTAAAATCAGAAAAACAAACGGAAATCACATACTTGTTGTAAGTTTTGTAGGTTACGAAACGCAGGAACTTCACGTGCATAACCTGGATCCACTGGAAATAGTGCTCGAACCCAATCTGGAACTGGGTGAGGTGAAGGTGGTGCACAAAAACCGCGGTACTTATCTTTCAGCCATTGATCCTATTCAAACCGAGCGGATTAACGGCGCCGAGCTGCACAAAGCAGCCTGCTGCAACCTGGCCGAAAGTTTTGAAACCAATCCGTCGGTGGATGTGAGTTACAGCGACGCAGTTACCGGCGCAAAACAAATTCGCTTGCTGGGGTTGGAAGGAACTTACTCCCTGCTCCAAATAGAAAATATGCCCAACCTGCGGGGGCTGGCAACCAACTTCGGATTGACTTATGTTCCCGGTCCGTGGATGGAATCCATTCAGGTTTCCAAAGGTGCAGCCTCGGTTTTAAATGGATATGAATCTATTGCCGGGCAAATCAATGCCGAATACAAAAAGCCCGATTCTGAAGAAAAGCTTTTTCTGAATACCTTTTTTGGTGCCAGTGGACGGTTGGAGTTTAACGGCAACGGCAACGTAAGGGTTTATAAAGATTTGCTGACAACAGGACTTTTTGTGCATGCCAGCGATCAGGCACAGCGAAATGACGAAAACGGAAACGGATTTCTCGATGAACCGCTGTCGCGTCAGATTCAGGTGTTTAACCGCTGGAAATACAACAACCACAAGGGTTATATGGCCCAGGCCGGTTTTAGTGTACTTACGGAGGATCGGCAGGGAGGCCAGGCAGCTTTTGAGCGCGACATGCAGCCGGTTGTTTCCAATCCCTACGGAATTCTTATTGAAAACGACCGTTTGGACGGATTTTTCAAAACCGGTTATGTGTGGCCGAATCAGCGAACAGCACTCGCCTGGCTCTCCAACTTTTCGAAACACCAGACCCGCTCGTTTTACGGGCTAAACGATTATGATGCCGATGAAACCCGTTTTTACGGAAGTGCCGTATTAACCCGCGATTTCGATTTGCTCGGAAAACATTCCATCAATACCGGATTCAGTTTCATTTACGATAATTTCAGTGAAAACCTGTATAACCAGCAATTGGAACGCACAGAGCAGGTACCCGGTATTTTTGCAGAATATACCCTGAAACCCAGCGAAGATTTTACCTTTCTGGCAGGAATACGGACCGATTTTCACAACCTGTTTGGCACTTTTGTAACGCCACGTTTCCATTTTCGCTACAATTTAGGAGAACACGTTAC
>CAZXHP010000003.1:0-3784 GCA_964639655.1 uncultured Mariniphaga sp. | reverse complement strand
TACAATTTAGGAGAACACGTTACGGTGAGGGCAAGTGCCGGAAAAGGTTACCGCACGGCCAATGTAATTGCTGAAAACAATTACCTGCTCGCCAGTGCGCGCCCGTTGCAATGGACCGATGATGTATTTCAGGAAAAGGCCTGGAATTACGGGTTTGCCCTTGTGCAGAACTATACGCTGTGGGAGCGTGATCTTCAGCTAAATGCCGAATATTTCCGGACAGATTTCCAGACTCAGTTGGTGGTTGACCGCGAAACTTCCTCCGAAAATGTTATTCTGGCGCCACTCGACGGAAAATCCTATTCCAACAGCCTGCAGTTCGATGTGCGTTACCAACCCATTGAACGCCTCGACTTGCTGCTGGCATACCGGCACAACGACGTGAAACAAACCATTGGCGGACAGTTGGTGGAAAAACCGTTAACCAGCCGTTATAAAGGTTTGGTTACTTTCAATTACACCACCAACCTGAAAAAGTGGATGTTCGATTACACAATTCAGTTTAACGGAGGAGGCCGCATTCCACGTTATCCGGTGGAAGGTATGGAATCGATGCAGTTTTCGCCGGATTATTATGAATTTTCACCTTACACAGTTATGAATGCCCAGGTAACCAAATATTTTCGCTACTGGAATATTTATTTGGGAGCAGAAAACTTTACCGATTTCAAACAGAAAAATCCGGTAGCCGGCGCCGACGATCCATTCGGACCCGATTTTGACGCAACCAATGTGTGGGGACCTATTATGGGACGAAGGATTTACCTGGGATTACGATTTAATTTGAATTATGATTAGTTTGAACCTGATAAATTATTAAAAATGAAGAAGTTAGTAGTTATTTTTTTGATTTTGATGTTGGGCGGATTTACCAGTGAAATTTCGGCCCAGAAAAAGGGGAGGGCAGTAGTCTGTTTTCAAAGCGACATGGATTGCGCCGATTGTGAAACAACCCTTTATGAATACCTGAAATTTGAAAAAGGGGTGAAAGACCTGAAAGTAGATCATGCTTCCAATACCATTTTTATTGAATATGTGGAGAAGAAAAACAACGAAAAAGGTTTTGCGGGAGCGATTGAGAAAAAGGGCTACAAAGCTGAAAAAATCAGCGATGAAAAATACAGGGAGCTGGTTTCAATTGCAAAAGAAAGTGGGCACGAGCACAGCCATGAAGTTCACCGTGAGCGCGAATAGTTAGTTCAGTCTGAAACGATAGGAGATAGTCCCCTGCTGAAAAGCGGGGGCACTTTCATCGGTATTAAATTTTGCTTTTAACGCAGCCTGCCGGGCTTCGCTCCAGAAGCGCTGGTCCATAATGGTTGTACCCCTTGCTCCGGGTTCTGCGGCGGTAACATTGCCATTTTTATCCACAGTAACTTTAACAACTACAAGACCTTCGTCGTCGCCCGGGTAAACCGGTTTTGGCAGTAAACGCGCGGACCTTCCGGAAAGGCTGTATGAAATTCCCGATCCCTGATCGCCTGAACCGCTTCCACCAGGACCATAAGTCCCCGCATTGGGGTCGCCTGTAGGGGAGCCCTGATTACCACCGGGGAATGTAGCTCCCTGACTTTGATTATTTCCGGTTCCCTGTCCGCCGGAATCGTTTGTGTTTCCACCAAAAGCGCCCTGTGCACGTGCATTTATTTCCGAAATACGCCGCTGTTCTTCTTCACGTTTTTGCCGTTCCAGTTCAGCCTGCCGCTGACGTTCCAGTTCGGCTTGACGTTGTCTTTCCAGTTCAGCCTGACGTTGCCGCTCAATTTCCGCTTGTCGTTGCCTTTCGGCTTCGGCCAAACGTTGCTGTTCAAGCTGTTCCTGACGCCGCCGTTGTTCTTCTATTCTGCGTTGCCGTTCAGCCTCTTCCTGCCTTTTCTTTTCTGCGGCATCGATGGCAGCAGTTTCCTCGTAATCTTGTGTCATTGCTACTTCTTCAGCCGGATCGGGTTGAGCGGCAGGAGGTGTTGTTGAAGGTTGCGGCGGAGGAGGAGTGGTTTGCTCCGGTTCACTGCGGGTAGGGGGAGGTGGATCGGGTTGCCTGCGCTGCGGGCTGGGTTCCACATCGCCCAGGCCCTGTTCACTGGTACCGAAGTTTACCAAAATTCCTTCTTCACCAGGCAAAGGAAGCGGAGTAAAAAAGCCCATAAAAATTAATAGCAGCAACACAACTAGATGAAATATTGCTGTCCCGATTATACCTTTTTTATGTTTTTCAAAATACGTCATTTAACCTTCCGGCGCTGTGGCCGCTATCATTTTATACTTGTTTTTTCGCGCAATGTTCATAATTTTAACCACTTCATCCCACGGTACCGATTTTTCAGCATGTAATGAAATATAAATATCATCGTTACCAATACCGTACCGATTTTGCAAAAACGGTTCAATTTCCCGGAACTCTATGCGTCGAAGCCTGCCTTCATCGTTGATGTAATATTTCAGATCTTTGGTAACCGATATCGTGGTAATGGGTTTTGCAGCAGTCTGATTGTTACTTTGCGGAAGCAGCAACTTCAGCGCATTGGGTGCCACCAGTGTTGACGTGACCATAAAAAATATCAGCAGCAAAAATACAATATCCGTCATGGACGACATACTGAAGGCGGCATTTACTTTATTTCTGCGTTTTAAAGCCATTTTTAATCGTTAAACAGGTTCATTCAGTAAATCCATAAATTCCGTAGTAGTGGCTTCCATTTTAAAAACCACCTTTTCAACATTAGCTACCAGAATATTGTAAGCAAAATAGGCAATAATACCAACAATAAGACCAGCTACCGTAGTCACCATGGCTTGGTAAATACCTGTGGACAAAAGAGTTACGTCAATATTATTTCCGGCATTGGCCATGTCGTAAAATGCCTGAATCATTCCCATAACCGTTCCGAGGAAACCGAGCATGGGAGCACCGCCAGCCACTGATGCCAGCACCGGTAATCCTTTTTCAAGTTTCGAAATCTCGAGATTACCCACATTTTCAATGGCTGCACTTACATCGGTTAACGGTCTGCCAATACGGCTGATGCCTTTTTCCAGCATCCTGGATGCCGGATTTGCACTGCTTTTGCATAGCATTACAGCATCATCTATTTTTCCGTTGGTAATATAAACTTTTATTTTTTCTAAAAGACTGGTATCAAACTTGCCGGCTTTTTTTATGGCGAAATACCGGTCGAAAAAAATGTAAACTGCAATTATTGAAAGCAAAATAATCGGAATCATAATCCAGCCGCCTTTAAACGCCAGATCGATAAATTTGGTCGAGATTCCTTCGGGTTCTGTGGCCAATGTATCCAATTCAGTTGCTAAATCGGCCTGAATCAATAAAAGTTTCAACATGGATAATGTATTGTTTTAATTTGTAATTCAAAACGAAGCTAAACTTCAATTATTATAAAGCGCTAAAATAAGTATAATTTTAGAACTGCTGTGAGATTGCCTTAGCTGTTCAGCTACAAGTTATGAACAGGAAAGTATTGATATAATAAGTGCTTTATGAATTTTAAACTCGCTGAGAATCGCATAGAAATATTTTTAGAACAGGTGCATTCAGAATACCCGATTTTAAACACGTTGGTATTTGCATATATCTTGATTAATAGAATTGAATAAAGTTACAGGAAAAACATTTTGTGAGGAACACTGTATAAACTTTTATATAAAATCTTTACCGATAATTGCCGGTGCCCGCCAAATATCTGATTTTAGGCAAACCCCGAATCCTCGGGGCGCCGTATAAACTCAGAATTTACAAATAAACAAAATAACACGTTTGTCTTATAAT
>CAZXHP010000002.1:57582-61755 GCA_964639655.1 uncultured Mariniphaga sp. | reverse complement strand
CGGACTAAAACTATAAAACTATTTGATTATAAACAAGTACCGGAAAGAAGTTTTGTGAATCTTCGTGTTTTACACCAAGGATTTTCAGTCCGGCAATATTTGCAACCTGGTACAAATTGCGCCGAAGGTATTCACCAGCCGGCTGAAAAATAAGCGCTGGCGGTTGAATGAGGTTTTGACAGGGGTTTGGATTGGCTGGTTCCACTAAGGTGGAGGAAAACGGAAATAAGGTTTTTAAAGCGGTTTGACCACCCCGGCTTCGTCCAAAAAAATTCCCTGTAAAATTTTTTTTTGGTGCCAGAACTTCAGCCACTCCTCCTCTACTCAACATCCAATTAATCAACAAATCTGTTAAAGGAGGGGAAATTCGAAGGCGGGATAAACCTTATTTCCTGGTTTTAACCTCAGTAGATTAGATGTTCCCCGTAAAACCCAACCTTATTCCCTTATTTTTACCGGAATAAGGTTTTGGCGGAAATTAGGTATGACCAACTCCATTGAAAAAATCAGTACTGTGAGCGGCGACGACATCCGTGCCGTATTGTATGCTAGGTTGATGTAATGCAGAATGCGCTGGCCTGTATTTTTTATTTGAACTGGCATCTTCCAGCCTGCCATTCACTTGATGAAATGCAAATTTTGTATATTTAGCGCCAAATGAAAAGCTACAATGGGCATCACCATTCATTACCAGGGAAAACTGAACCGGCCCGATTTGGCCAATGAATTTTGCGAAGAGCTGGAGGATATTTCCAAAGCCATGGGGTGGAAGTACAACGTAATAAACGACGGGCCGGATGAAAAACCGGTTCCGCTGAAAGGAATCGTCGTTTCGCCGCACGAAAAGTCGGAGCCGCTGGTTTTTACGTTCGACCCGGAAGGGAACTTGCGTAATGCCTTTGTGATGCAATTTGCAGCCGAAGAGCCCGATTTAACCTGGTATAACCACACCAAAACGCAGTTTGCGCCGGCAGATGTACACATTGCAATTGTTAAACTGTTGAAATACCTTCAGCAAAAATATATTGAAAACCTGAAAGTTACTGACGAAGGCAGCTATTGGGAAACCGAAGATGCCGCCCTGCTGAAGGAAAGAATTGATTTTCTGAATGCAAAAATGGATGAACTGGCCGGTCTGCTTGAAACCCTCGCTATTGACAAAGACGATACAGCCGAAACCCTGGCCGGCAAAATTGAAAAACTTTTACAGGAGCGAATGCAGGTCAGTTTCAAACGCATCCGGAGAAAAAAATAGCCGGAATTATTTACTTCTTCTTCCCTGCAAGAGCCAAAACTATGCCCACCACCGCAACAATTCCACTAAAAATTACAGGTGTCCAGTCGGCATTGCTCACTGCCACATCCACTCCCAAAACACTAAAATTTTCCGAAGCCTGCATCGCTTCGTATCCAAAATAAACCAGGCCAATCAGTCCAACTATCAGCAGTCCGAGTCCAATTTTTCTCATAATGAATCTGTTAAATGATAAAACGCTTTTGTGAGTTAAACGAGGTACAAAAACAAAAGTTTAATTTTAATCAGTAAAGTTTCAGCACCATACCCACCTTGAGGACTGAATTTTCATTTAACCCATTCAGCATACACAATGTATTTACCGATGTCCGGAACCGCCTGGAAATTTTCCACAATGAATCGCCCGGCCTTACAATGTACCTCTGCGTTAAAGGCTCACGGTTTGCATATCCCGAGGCGTTCAACTCGTTGTGCAATTCGGTAAGGTTATAGGTTTCATTCACCTTTTCCCTTACCGAGGCATTTTCGAAATCGAAAACCAGCTCGGGATCATACGGTTTATTCCCCTCTCTGATTTCAAAATGAAGGTGACTGGTTGTAGCACGGCCTGTGCTTCCTGCCAGACCAACCGGCTGTCCTTTAACCACAAAATCGCCCGCATCAACCAGAAATCCGGAAAGATGCGCATAGCTTGTTTCCAGGCTGTTCCCGTGGTCGATAACAACCATATTTCCGTAACCATAATGATATTTTGCCCGGGTTACGGTTCCGAAAAATGCGGCATAAATGGTATCTCCGCTACGCATTTTTATGTCGGTTCCGGTGTGCATTCTGCCGTTGCGCGGCCCAAACCTGCTGATAACTTTGCCATTGGAAGGCAAATAAAACCCGCTGAGAAGTTTTCCCGACGGGATGTGCGATTGAGCCAAAGACTGACCGGCAAACATTTCAGTTTCCGGCGAAACAAATCGTAACGAATCGAACGCATTTATTGTCAGCGGCATTTCGAATCCGGGATTAAAAACAAGCGAATCGGTATTGACGTATTGTGCCGTTAAACTAAAGACACTAAAAAGCACCATTAAAATTCCGGTGAAAAACCTCCTCATATTCAAATTTCGAGAATTAATCCGTTTGTTCCCATTTCTTGTTTAAAGCGTCTCCACAAACAATCCTTCTTCGGTTTTCTCCACCTTGGCCAGCTTGTTTTTGGTGAGGCCTTTTATGGCTTTATCCCATTTTTTGTTGCTTAGCCCGGTTTGTGCCTTCAGGTGGTTCAAATCGACCGGCGAAGCAGTTTTTAGCAGTTCCAGCACTGCTTTTTCGTCTTCTGTGAGTTCCACTTTTTTCTTCTCGGGTTTCATTTGCGGGAAAAAGAGCACATCCTGAATAGAAGGACTGTTGGTCATAAACATGGTAAGCCGGTCGATGCCCATTCCCATTCCGGAAGTTGGCGGCATGCCGTATTCCAGCGCCCGCAGAAAATCCTGATCGATAAACATGGCTTCGTCATCGCCTTTTTCCGAAAGTTTTAGCTGGTCTTCAAAACGTTCGCGCTGATCGATGGGGTCGTTCAGTTCGGAGTAGGCGTTGGCCAGTTCTTTTCCGTTTACCATTAACTCAAACCGTTCGGTCAGTTCCGGATTATCGCGGTGCCTTTTTGTCAAAGGCGACATCTCCACCGGGTAATCGGTAATAAATGTGGGCTGAATGTAATGCGGTTCACATTTTTCGCCGAATATTTCGTCAATCAGTTTGCCTTTGCCCATGCTGGGGTCGGTTTCAATGCCAAGCTTGTCGCAAATTTCACGCAGTTGTTCTTCGGTTTTCCCCGAAATATCGTAACCGGTGTGTTCCTTAATGGCATCGTTCATTGTAACCCGCGGATAAGGAATTTTGTAGTCGATAACGTGTTCGCCCAGTTGCACTTTGGTTGTTCTGTGCAGGGCAAGTGCCACGCGTTCGCAGATTTGTTCGGTAAAATCCATCATCCACTTGTAGTCTTTGTAAGCTACATAAATTTCCATGACTGTAAATTCCGGATTGTGCGTACGGTCCATCCCTTCGTTGCGGAAATCTTTGGCAAACTCGTAAACACCTTCAAAACCACCTACAATGAGGCGTTTCAAATACAACTCGTTGGCAATACGCAGGTAGAGTGGAATGTTCAGGGCATTGTGGTGGGTAACAAACGGCCGCGCAGCTGCGCCTCCCGGTATGGATTGCAAAATGGGCGTTTCCACTTCCAGGTAGCCGTATTCGTTAAACATTTGCCGCATGGTGTCGATAATTTTGGTGCGTTTTACAAAAACGTCTTTCACCTGCGGGTTCACTATCAAATCGACATACCGCTGGCGGTAACGCTGTTCCGGGTCGGTAAACGCATCGTAGGTTTTGCCGTCTTTTTCCTTCACAACGGGCAACGGACGCAGCGATTTATTGAGCACTGTCAAACTTTTCACATGCACAGTAATTTCACCCATCTGCGTTTTAAACACAAAACCTTCAACCCCAATAATATCTCCACGATCGAGCAGTTTTTTGAAGACCTCGTTATACATTGTTTTATCATCGTCCGGACAGATTTCGTCGCGGTTTACATAAATCTGAATACGCCCTTCGTGATCCTGCAACTCGGCAAAAGAAGCTTTACCCATGATACGGCGGCTCATGATGCGCCCTGCAATGCAAACTTCCTGAAAGTTATTTTTTTCCTCGCTATACTTCTCCTTAATTTCCCGGGATGTGGCATTTATTTTGTATTCGGCTGCCGGATACGGATCGATGCCCAGTTCGCGCAGCTTATGTAACGACTCTCTCCGAATAATTTCCTGTTCACTTAGTTCCTGATGATTCATTTTTCTCCCTTCAAAAAAATTTCCGCAAAGATAGTAAAAGATAGTGTGAATCATTTTCAG
>CAZXHP010000002.1:52977-57482 GCA_964639655.1 uncultured Mariniphaga sp. | reverse complement strand
GGTTTCATCTCATTAAAATTGTTTATTTCATTTGTATTCGATGCTACAAAGGCCCGAAGGACTCCCACGGAGAATCCCTATGGGATAACTCCCGATGTCCCGATAATTATTAGGATTAATTCTTCTTTTTTGTGAATTTGAAGAATAAAAATTCATGTTCGTTTCATTTGTTATCTTTGCAAACCGGGAAAGGAAAATATACAAATGGAAAAAATCTGGGAATTGAAAAAGCAAGGCGATCCGAACGAAATCAAACACCTTTCGGCAGCGCTGAATGTGAACATGACCATCGCGCGGTTACTGGTTCAGCGGGGGATCAAAACTTTTAACGAGGCTAAGGCTTTTTTCCGTCCCCGGTTGAGCGACCTCCACGATCCTTTTCTGATGAAAGACATGGAAAAAGCTGTTGCCCGGCTTGAACTGGCCATTGCCAACCAGGAAAAGGTACTGGTTTACGGCGATTACGATGTGGACGGCACCACTTCGGTAGCGCTGATGTACACGTTTTTGAAACCACGCTTCGAACACATTGAATATTACATTCCCGACCGCTACAGCGAAGGGTACGGCATTTCGCCCAAAAGCATCGACTATGCTGCCGACAACGGGTTTTCTTTGGTTATTGCCCTCGACTGCGGAATTAAAGCTGTGGACAAAATTTCGGATGCCCGGCAACGCGGCCTCGATTTTGTAATCTGCGACCACCATAATCCCGATGAAGAAGTACCGCCGGCCGTTGCCGTACTCGATCCCAAACAACCCGACTGCAATTACCCCTACAAAGAACTTTCGGGTTGCGGCGTAGGATTCAAACTTTTGCAGGCCTACTGCCAGAAAAACGATATTGAACTGGAAGAAATTTACGACCTGCTCGATTTGGTGGTGGTGAGCATTGCCTCCGACATTGTGCCCATTACCGGCGAAAACAGGGTGCTGGCGTATTACGGATTGAAAAAACTCAACTCCAACCCGGGAATGGGTTTGCAAACTATCATCAATCTGGCAGGGATTAACGGCAACGACATAACCATCAGCGACATCGTGTTTAAAATCGGGCCGCGACTGAATGCTTCGGGCCGTATTGAACACGGGAAAAAATCGGTGCAGATTCTTGTATCCATTGACGAAGACAAATCGGATATTCTGGGCGAAGAAATCGACTCGTTCAACGAAATCAGAAAGACACTCGACCGCGACATTACCCAGGATGCGCTGGATATGATTGAAAACGATCAGGCAATGAAAGCCATGAACAGCACTGTATTGTACAACCGCGACTGGCACAAAGGAGTTGTGGGAATTGTCGCCTCGCGTGTAACCGAACAATTTTACAGACCTACTATTATTTTAACCGAATCTAACGGACTGGCAACCGGTTCGGCGCGTTCGGTAAAAGATTTTGATTTGTATGAAGCCATCGGGCAATGCAGCGATTTGCTGGAATCGTACGGAGGACACATGTATGCAGCCGGCCTCACGCTTAAAATTGAAAATATCCCGGAATTCAGGCGCAGGTTCGAAGAAATTGTCACCAACCAGTTAACCGACCTTTCGCAGGTGCAAACCATCGATGTGGATGCCAAAATTACGCTGAGTGAAATAACGCCCCGGTTTTACCGCATTCTGAAACAATTTGCGCCGTTCGGCCCGCATAACATGACCCCGGTTTTTGTTACCGAAGATGTTTTTGATGCCGGAACGAGCCGCCTCGTGGGGAAAAACCAGGAACACCTGAAACTCGATTTGGTAGAACCTGACGTTAACTCCGGAATTTTCCCGGGCATTGCATTCAATCAATCCGATAAATTCGATTTGATAACTTCAGGATTACCCTTCGATGTGTGCTATTCAATAACCGAAAACGAATACCGGGGCAAAACCAGTCTGCAGCTTTTTATCCGCGACATCAAAAAACGGGATATTTTTTAAACGGGAATTCCTGTAGTTTTTTAAGTTCGCCCAAAACAGCAGCGCCGGTTTTTTCCAGCCTTTTTTGTGATTGATGCCCGTCGGCTACCAAAATGCAACGGATTCCCAACTCCTGAGCCACTTCAAAATCATGAATTGTATCTCCGATTATCCATGCTTTTTCTTTGCCGATTTTAAACCGACTGATGAGCTGCCGGCCACGTTCCACTTTCGACACCGCGAAATGATCGCCCAACCCTGCAATGCCTTCAAAAAAATGGGATACCCCGTTGTGCTTCAACGTTTTTTCCAGCATTTCCTGATGCATAGCTGAAAGCACAAACTGTTTTATTCCCTTCTTCTTAAAAAAATGAAGAATCTCGGGTACTCCATTCTGCAACTGGCAGTTTTCCACATTATTTTCATATAAATCAATGAATTCGAGGGCAGGCACTTCAAAATCCTCTTTACTAAAATCAAATCCAATGGCTTCGTAATAATCCTGCACGGGAAAAGCAAACACCTCTCTGTATTTTTGGAGATTCAGTGCGGGCAGTTTTCGTTTTTCAAGCAAAACATTAATCGAAGAAACGCACAATTCGAGGTCGTTCAGCAACGTCCCGTTCCAATCCCAGATAATTGCCGGCGCCGTCATTTCAAATCCACTACTTTCATTTTATTGATTACCGGATTGGCATACATTTTCAGGAAACGTTCCTGGATATCGGTAATGGGGAAATCGATAAAAATCATCGCCTGGTCGAGCATCGTTTTAAAAACTTTCTTTTCGTGGGAGGTATATTTGTGTTTGAACTTTGGCTCGGGCATCAACATATCGTAAGCGATAAAATTGTTCGGCCACAGTTTAAAATTGGCATAAATCTGATTGTCAATCATCTCAGCCAGTTCCTTTATTTGCTGATTCTGCTGTTCTTTGGCTTTCGCCTCGTTAAAATTCACTTCAATGGGCTGTCCAAACGAAAAGCGCATCCGGCCTTTGGGGTTGAACATTCCCATCGACATGCTTTTTAAATCGTCTTTATCGGTTTTCTTTTGCCCGTAATGTTCCTTTTTAATAAGCTCTTTCATTTTGGCCAAACCGCAGGGTTCAATTTCATACGAAATGGAAACCGGCACAATATTCAATTCATTAAACCCTTCGGAAAAACTTCTTTTGTTGCTCATATTCAGCATTTTCAGTACGCTTTCCTGGGTTTTGTCGAACCCGTCTTTGGTGCGGCCTTCGCGTTGGGCAATCCAAACCGAAAGGTTGTCTTCGGTGATGGATTTCCGAATAAATGCCGAAACTTTTTGCGAAGCTTCCAACAGCTCGCGGGGCGGCAGATTGCGTTTGATAATAAAAGCCCTGTTCAGCTTTACTGCGTGCTCAATCCATTCGTACAACAACAGATTGTTGCCAATTGCAATTTGTGTGGTGTTCATTCCCTTTTCAAAAATCAGGATATTGAGCAGGGCGGCGTCGAGAATAATGTCGCGGTGATTGGAAATGAAAAGATACGGTTTGGTTTTATCGAGGTTTTCGAGCCCTGTACTTTGAAGTCCGTCGGACGTTTTGTTGATAATCCACCGCAGCAAATCGTAAATAAACGTACCCTGCAACTGCTTGATTTTGCGAATCATCCGCAACTGCAATTTCACCATCTCCACCTTTGGCCGGTTTTTAAAAAGGTACATCAAAACCCTTTCAAATGACGGGTCTTTCACCATTTTTCTTATCTTCTCCTTTACTTCCTTGTCGGTGTAAGGACGAATGTCTTCGAAATTATACTCCATTTTGTAGCTGTTCAAATTGCGGGGACAAAGTAACGAATTCGGATTTACATTTTCAACCTCAACTGAAACTTTACTTCAGTTTTCTGATTTCCAGCAATTTCGTTGTAGCCTGAACTGATAGATTCTGCGCCGCTTTGCAAAGTATTGGCCAGTTTGAACCAGATTTCGGCTTTTTCGCTGATTTTGTATTTCAGATTGAGGTATGTGCGAAAACCCTTTCCGAAAAATGCCGGAACGGCAAATGTGTATAGTAAATCATTTTCGTAAGCGTAAATGCGGGAGTTGTAACTTTCGGTATTAAAATAAGCCAGTCGCGCCGCCAGGTTCACCGGAATTTTAACCGGTGAATATTGCACATCCTGAAAAACCATCCAGCCGTTTTCTGTTTCCATTCCTTTGTAAAAAACATGCTCAAGCCGGGTTTTCAGCGTGAATGTTTCCGCCGGATTATACTGAAAATGAACCCTGCTTTTCCGGAATTGTTCCGGTCGGTCTTCGTACTTTTCTTCTATCCTGAACTTCTGTTCTTTTTCTTCGTTTTTATAACGAAGGTATAACTGCACTTTTCGCGACAACCGGAAATCAGCCTGCATAAAAACATCCCATCCGGTTGAAGGCCCGGCTGTGGTAAAATTTATCCAGTCGGAGCGGTAAAAATCGGAATAAGCAGAAAGGGTAACAAACTTCATGGGTAAAATACGTGTCCCCAAATACAGGCCGGTTTCGTTGGCAGCAGCAGTTCCTTCGGAAAAGGGATTGGCCCACAAAGCATGGTAGTTTTTATCGAAATGGCGAAATAAAGC
>CAZXHP010000002.1:41232-52877 GCA_964639655.1 uncultured Mariniphaga sp. | reverse complement strand
CGAACCCCCTGGTTAGTTTTAGAAATGTTCATTGTATTCAGCGATTTCCCCATAGCAAATCCCTGCCAAAGCACCAGTCCCTGGCCACTGCGTACCACAAAATCGCCCACCGTAACATTTTCAATCACCGGATTAATTTTCAGGCTCAAATGGGCGGAATAAAAATCAAACCCTTGTTTGTTGGAACCGGAAAAAAAAGCCTCGCCGGGGTCTTTTTCAGCAGTAACTCCGGCAGAAATATTATCGCCCGACTGAAACCGGTAGCGGGTGTAGTACCGGGCCCGGTTACCTTCATACGGTGTGACGCCGTCGTCTCTTTCTTTATAGCCTCTCGGTTTCTGCACCGTACCAAGTGTTCTTGCCAGAAGTTCATGACGTCCGTATTTCAATATTTCGGGAACGGAACGGGGCTCCTCCTCCACCGGCCCAAACCAGATGAACGGTTCCATTTTCATGAGCAGTTCCGGCGAAAAACCATCGACAGTGTTCAATTCGTAAACCGATAAAGCCGGACCAAATTCCTGAAGGTAATCCAACAACTTTTGAATCTGAATATCATCCAGCAGATGCAGCCGCGAAAGCTGGTCGCGGGTGGCTGAATTTATATTCAACGGGGTTACCGCAAATTCTTCCAAATCTTCAATAATCAGGGCGGCGTCGGTTTCTTCGCCCAGCTCTTCCAAAATCGACTCGATAATGGTTTCCAACTGAATGGCAGTTTCCGGTATCTGCGGCCGGGCAAAAAAAGGAAAAGCAGTCAGCAGAAAAAGGACTGTATGTTTGAGTATCCGCTTCATTGCAAATGAATTTGAACAGAAATGGAAGGGGTGATTCCCAAATTTCCATGGTAGCTGAATCCCAGATCGGCTGAAAGATTCCCGGTCTTGTAACCCACTCCGGCGGTGTATTTATACGGTTTGCCCGAAACGCCAAATCGCAGCGCCAGATTTTCAACAGGTAAAAACTCAATTCCTGTTTTCAAAAGGGTCGGATTTTGGTTGTCTTTTTCTGCTTCAAAAGCTACAAGCACCATTTCGCTAAACCGGAAATGGCCGCCACCGCGGAAAATTACCGGCATTTCCACTTTTCCGGCCGGCGCCTCTATTCCGCTTTTTACCGGATTAAAAACATGAGCGCCCAAATGCAGTTTTTCCGAAGGCTGAAAAAGCACACCGCCTTCAATGGTTGCAAAACCTTTGGCGCGAGCATTTTCGGGAAAAATTTGTGTGAGGTAGTCGAGCTGAATGCCGGCACTCCATTTTTCGGAAAATTTCCGGGCATAGGCCAGTGCATATTTATTTTCTTTGAATACCCCGCTTCCGAACTGGAAAAAACTGAGTCCGAATGCCCCTTCTCCCACAGGTAAAACCACCGAGCCGGCAGACAGCGAAAGCAGGTCAACACCAAACCTCGATTCGTAAAAAAAACCGGCAGAAAATCCGTCAAGCCCGGTAATTCCCGCCTGGTTGTGAAACGTTCCCCACACATCGGAAAACGAAACCGAGGCATGCGAAAGGCCCAGTGAACGTGCTCCGGCAGGATGGTTTTCGAGGGCAATAACGGTAAATCCAAAACAAAAAACAATGCTCACCAGCAGCAAAGTTTTCTTGAAAATCTGCTTGCCTACATTTTGTTTTTGCTGATATGTCAATTGATAATTTCGCAAAAAATTTAAATTATTCTAAATCAAACGAAAACACTCTTGCCAGTCCATACTTAATTTCATTTGAAATTTCAACCGAAATAGTACCCAGCTTTTTTACAAACCGGCTTTCTGATACAGAACGAACCTGAAAACAATCCGCAGAGGAAAGCTTTTTCAGTCCATTTAACGAAGTTGGTTCAACTCGTATCATCCAGGGTGCAATTTCATACTTTTGTTTCCAATCAGTTACAGGAACGATTACTTTTAAAGGAAGTTTTCCAAGAGCATCATCATTAACAACGATGGCAGGTCTCGTTTTTTTTATTTCAGCACCGACTGTTGGATCGAGGTTTATCAGCCAGATTTCACCTTGTTTCATAAAATTCTTCAAAATCAATATTAGTAAAAGCGGTTAAATCCTTATCTGTTTTATAATCTGAAAGTAACGCTTCAGCAGCAAGGTTCATCTGACTCAAATTCTCTTTCTTTCTAATCGTGTGCAATGTTTTTTCTACCAGATATATTCGTTTATGCAACGGCAGTTTTTCAATTTCCTTTAAAAGTTCATCTGTGTTCATCCGACAAGATTTTAAAAATAAATTTTAATTCGTCTTAAACTTATACTTAACCTCTGAGAGTTCTTTATTAGCTTTTACAATTTTCTGTTTCAGGCTTTCCTTGTACTGAATCATTTTTTGCATGAGTCCGGCATCGCCGGTGGCCATCATTTGCACGGCAAGGATTCCGGCATTCATGGCGCCATTAACTGCAACAGTTGCAACCGGAATTCCCGGGGGCATTTGCACAATGGACATGATGGAATCGAATCCTTCGAGACTGGCCTTAATGGGCACGCCAATAACCGGCAGCGGTGTCATGGCAGCAATTACGCCCGGCAGATGAGCCGCCATTCCGGCGCCTGCAATAATCACTTTTACGCCGCGATCTTTGGCACTTTTGGCAAATTTTTCCACTTCGTCGGGTGTGCGGTGAGCCGAAAGCGCGTTCATCTCAAACGGAATTTCAAACTCGTCGAGCAATTGTGCCGCTTTTGCCATCACATCCAAATCGGACGTACTTCCCATGATAATACTAACTTTTGGTTCCATCTTTTGCATTTTATATTTTCAGTTAATCAATTTGTTTTGTTATTTTGTGGCTTCAAAATTTACTGGCGAAAATACAGCATAAAAGGTAGTTATAAAAATAATTTTTTCCGTTAATGAAACAAGTAAAAATCCACGATAAAAATTTTCAACTTTTTATCCCTCACGAAAAAATCAGCGCAACCGTAAAAAAAATGGCCGAAAGCATGAACAACGATCTGGCGGGGAAAAACCCATTGTTCCTTTGTATTTTGAACGGATCGTTTATGTTTGCCGCCGAACTGTTCAAACGCATAAATTTGGTGGAAACCGAAATTTCTTTTGTAAAACTGGCTTCATATAACGGAGATAAAACCACGGGAGAAATCAAACAATTGATTGGCCTGAACGAAAAAATTGAAGGGCGCACGGTGGTAGTGCTGGAAGACATTGTAGACAGCGGCCTGACCATTGACAACATTCACGCACAACTGAATCAGTTGAATCCCCGCGAGGTGCTGATTGCCACATTGCTGTTAAAACCCGACGCCCTGAAAAAGAAAGTACAACTGGATTACATCGGCATGGAAATTCCCAACGATTTTATTGTGGGATACGGTTTGGATTACGACGGTCACGGCCGCAACCTGATTGACATTTACTCAGTTATTAACGAATAAAACAAAACGCCATGTTAAATATTGTATTGTTTGGCCCTCCGGGGGCAGGAAAAGGTACGCAGGCCGAATATTTAATCAATTCGTTTGGATTGATTCATCTTTCAACCGGCGATCTGCTACGCAGTGAAATTGCAGCGGGCACAAAACTTGGGTTGGAAGCCAAAGCATTTATGGACAAAGGCGAACTGGTTCCCGATGCAGTAGTTATCGGAATGATAAAAAGCAGGCTGGAAGCCAATAAAGAGGCGAAAGGATTCATTTTCGACGGCTTTCCACGTACGGTGGAGCAGGCCAAAGCGCTCGACGAACTGCTTAACGCAAACGGCACACCCATTTCCGGAATGCTCAGTCTGGAAGTTGAAAAACAGGAACTCATCGACCGCCTCCTGAGCCGCGGAAAAATCTCCGGCCGCGCCGACGACCAGGACCAGTCCATCATCGAAAACCGTATTAACGTTTACAATGAAAAAACAAGCCCTCTCATTGAATATTACGAAAAACAAGGCAAACATTTCGGTATTAACGGAATGGGAACCATCGAAGAAATTGCAGAAAGGCTGAAAGCGGTTGTGAAAAACCTATAGTTTTTGCCATCTCAGAAAGTTTATTCTTCAAAAATCTCCAACCCATTAAACAGTAAAAGGATAGAAAATGGCCGAAAAAAATTTTGTCGATTACGTAAAAATACACTGCAAGTCGGGTCATGGTGGCGCCGGTTCGGCCCATCTGCGGCGCGAAAAATTTGTGCCCAAAGGTGGCCCCGACGGTGGCGACGGCGGGCGCGGAGGCCATATTATCCTGGAAGGCAACCAGCACAAATGGACGCTGCTGCACCTGAAATACCAGAAACATATTAAAGCCGGAAACGGCGAAGCCGGAGGCGCCCAGAAAAAAACCGGCGCCGACGGCGAAGACATTATTCTGGAAGTTCCGCTGGGAACAATTGTCCGCGATGGTGAAAGCGGTGAATTTATTTTGGAGATTACCGAACACGGCGAGCAAAAAATTTTGATGCACGGAGGGCGTGGCGGACTGGGCAACGACCATTTCAAATCGTCAACCAATCGAACGCCGCGTTTTGCCCAACCCGGGGAAGAAGGCGAAGAAGGCTGGAAAATTCTCGAACTGAAAGTGTTGGCCGATGTCGGCCTCGTGGGTTTTCCCAGCGCAGGAAAATCAACCCTGTTGTCAGTGGTTTCGGCTGCAAAACCAAAAATTGCCGACTACCCGTTTACCACGCTCACGCCCAACCTGGGCATTGTCGGGCACCGGGAACAACAATCGTTTGTAATGGCCGACATTCCAGGAATAATTGAAGGCGCCCACGAAGGAAAAGGGCTGGGACTGCGGTTCCTACGCCACATCGAACGTAACCCGATGCTGCTGTTTTTGGTGCCTGCCGACAGCCCCGACCACCTTAAAGAATACAACATTTTACTGAACGAACTGGAAAAATACAATCCGGAATTGCTCGACAAACAGCGGTTTCTGACCATCAGCAAGGCCGACATGCTCGACGAGGAACTGATGAAAGAAATCAATACAGAATTAAAGGAAATTCCGCATCTGTTTTTTTCGTCGGTTACCGGCTTCAATATACAACAACTGAAAGATAAAATCTGGCAAATACTGAATAGTTAATGGCATTTTTTCAAAAAATACTGGATTTAGACACCGAATTATTTTTATACCTGAACAGTTTTCACAACGATTTCTGGGACACCGTAATGCTGATGGTTACCCGTAAGGAAACCTGGATTCCTTTTTTTACAGTAATCCTCTTTTTTGTTTTTAAAAATTACCGAAGCAAGTGGTGGCTGGTGGTGCTTTTTTTGGCCCTCACTGTTTTATTGGCCGACCAGCTTTCGGTTTTACTGAAGGAAACCATCGAACGTTTGCGCCCCGTACATAATCCCGAAATTGAGCACCTGGTGCACAATGTATTGCGCAAAGGCGGTTTGTACGGATTTGTTTCATCACATGCGGCCAACTCTTTTGCCCTGTTCGCCTTTACCACGCGCCTGTTCCGAAACAGAGGCTACTGGTTTATTATGCTGTTTTGGGCGGTCCTTTTTTCCTACTCGCGCATCTACTCCGGTGTGCATTATCCGTTCGATATTTTGGGCGGCGCTGTTTTGGGCTGGTTTATAGGGGTGGGAACCTACAAAGCGCTCATGTTTACGGAAAACTATTTTTTTCTGGCCAAAAATCCCAAAATTGAAACAACCAACCTGACCGCCCGGCAATCGGGACTCATCTTCCTTGTTTTTTGCGTACTGGCAGCCACAGTTGTTATTATGACTTCCATTCTTCACCACTACAATTATTTGTAAAATGGAAACTGCCACCGGATTTTATCACTCAAAACAGGAGACTTTCAACTTAAAACTGAAAACCGTTTCCCGAAAAATCAAACTTTTTGCATGGTACCGGCTCGCAGCATTTATTTTGATTTTTGTTCCGTTTGCCGTTTGGGGCTGGAACGATTGGCTCACTGTTTTGCCCACGCTAGTTTTTTTTGTCCTTTTTTTCTTTTTGGTGAAGAAAAACATTCAGCTCGAAAAACAAAAAAAGAAGTTTGAAGCACTGAAAAAAATTACGGAAGATGAACTGTTTGCGCTAAAACATCAGTTCAGTCATTTCGATAACGGGAAAGAGTTTCTGAATCCGGCCCATTTTAATTCCTACGATTTGGATTTGTTTGGCGAAGGTTCTGTTTTTCAGTTCATCAACCGCACTTCAACTTTAAGCGGCAAACAACGGCTGGCAGACTGGCTGCAAGCGCCGCCGCTGGATAAAAATGAAATGGAACAACGCCAGGACGCTGTTCGCGAACTTGCAGCTATTCCCAACTGGCGGCTGCATTTTCTGGCCAACGGTCATCTGTTTAAAGAAACGCACGAACTAAACGAAGAAATCAAACGCTGGTCGGAAACCGACTTAAAACTGAACCGTCCTGCTGTTATTCGGGCATCGATTATTTTTGTCCCATTAATGACTTTGCTTGCTGTTATACCGGCAGTCCTGGGAATCTCCAATCTTTGGCTGGTACTCATGTTATTCATTCAATGGGCAATACTTTGGTTTTCACGAAAAAGGATAGCGCAGTATTATGATTTTTTTGGCCGAAAATCAGAGTTGCTGGGAAAGTACATGCAACTGCTGGAATTTATTGAAGAAAGGGAATTTCAGGCTCCGTTTCTGTTGGATTTGCAAAAAAAAGTAAGGAAACCCGACAAGGCAAGCCACATTTTCAGGCGATTGAAAAAATTTGTAAAAGAGTTTGAATACCGGCAAAACCTCGTTATCGCCGTGGTTTTTAATTCGCTGTTTTTATGGGATATCCGTTGCGTTTACAAACTTTGGGACTGGCACCGGCAAAACCGGAAAAAACTGGTGGTATGGCTCGATGTTATTGCAGAAACCGATGCACTCATCAGTCTCGCCAATTTGGCTTACAATCATCCGGAGTTTACCTATCCAAAAATCCATACCGGTGGTTTCACCCTCGAAGCACGACAACTGGGCCATCCGCTGCTGGCTGCCGGGAAGCGGGTAAATAACGACTTCTCTGTTAACGGATGGGGAAAAGTAGTGATTGTAACCGGCGCCAACATGGCCGGGAAAAGTACCTTTTTGCGCACCGTGGGTGTCAACCTGATTCTGGGCCGCATGGGCGCTCCGGTTTGTGCGGATCAACTGGTATTCAGCCCGGTGAAAGTTTACACCAACATGCGCACCACCGACAACCTGCTGAAAGACGAATCGTACTTTTTTGCCGAACTCAAACGCATCAAAACCGTACTCGACCGGTTGGAAAACGGGGAAAAAATTTTTGTTATTCTCGATGAGATGCTGAAAGGAACCAATTCGGCAGATAAACTGAACGGTTCGCGCGAACTGATTCGTAAATTACTGGAGCTGAAAGCTGTGGCTTTAATCGCAACGCACGATTTGAAAATCAGTGAAATGGAAGAAGAATACCCGCAAATGGTATTCAACAAATGTTTCGAAATTAAACTGGAAAACGATGAGATGATTTTCGATTACCTGCTCACCGACGGCGTCACCAAAACCATGAATGCCACGTTCCTGATGAAGCAGATGGGAATCATCTGAATATCTTACACTATCTTTATTCCAATACTGTTACCTCAAACAATTCGCCCTGAACTTCCTCCGCAAAAACCACTTTAAATCCTTTTCTGAGAAGTTCACCTCCGGTTCCGCTGGCAACAATTTCCCCTGAGGGTGCAAGTTTTACAACATATTCTTTCTTTTCATCCAAAAAATTCAGGGTAATCCACTGCTCGTCAACAAAGGAAAACTGTTTGAAAACGCCGACAATTCCGCCCGATTTTGTTTCGGTATTGATGCGTTGAAATCCATCCCACCTGCCGTGTTGGGGTTCGCCAAACCCGGGTAAATCCTGCCGGAAAAGCATAACTTCATGTTTGTTTTCCATTGCACGCAGCCAGTTGGCATATGCTTTAAACTGCTGCTGTTTTTCCGGGCTCATTTCGCGCGGATCGCCCAGCATAACGGGCAGCGAACCGCACAAGGATTTAAAGGAATACAAGGCCTCGTCATCGTCGAGCGACTGGTTGCCGATAACCAGTGCAGTTGCGGGAATTGCCGGAGCCCGCCACCAGCTCATCTGCCGCACGCGCGCACTGCCAAACGGCGCTTTCCCTTCAAAATTCGATAACCAGTTTCCTTCGGCGTGTTTGCACATATCAAAATCTATAAGCTGCAATTCGCCCATGGTTTCAAAAGTGCAGTCGATAAAAAGATTTGGCGCGGCTTCATGCAATTCGTCGTACATTTGCCAGGCCCGGCGGTAAATTTCGAGATACGATTCCTGCCGGTCTTTATGTGAATGATTTTCTGCAAAACAACCGGAAACATCCGGACCGAAACGGTAAGCGCTGGCTGCAATCGCAAAATCGAGTTTCACATATTCCAGCCCGTGTTCCTTAACCAGATTCAGTATTTTGTCCCTGATGTAATCTTTCCAGCCGGTAGTAAAGCACGCCGAGTAACGGTCGGTTCCACCGTCGTGCAGATTCACAAAATTGCTGTCGCGGTAACGGGCAAACCACCCGGGATGTTCCTTAAACACTTTACTGTTTTTTGAAGCAGCTCCCATACTCAGCCACAGGCCGGGCCTCATTCCTTTCGATTTGATGTAGTCGAAAACCGGCTTCAGGCCATTCGGGAATTTTTTAGAATCAATTTCCCAGTCGCCAAAACCCACCTGCCAACCATCATCGATGATAAATTCCTCCACGCCACATGCAGCAGCGGCATCGGCCAGTTCCAGAATCAGTTTTTCATTTACTTCCCTCCGGAAGGGTTTCCAGGTGTTGTAAACGAAAGCGGGCCGCACAGGAATTTCGGCCAGCCTGATTCCCATGTATTTCCGCACAAAATCACTCACCGGTCCATTTACTACATCGTGCGGATTTTTGCCGGCATACAAACCGGTAAAAACCCAGGTACTCTCCCACTCTTCACCCGGTTTCATCCATTTTCGGAACGCATAATCCTGGCCGGAATGTGTTAGACCCGCAGTAAGACTTCGTCCGTCGAGGCAAACCGAAGTACGTTTTAAAACTCCCGGCGCTTCGTTTCCCACAACAATTCCATGATGATGGACAGGATCATGTGAAATCATAAGCGGATCGTGCCAGTTCCCCAAAAACGGCCCAATGTGTTTGTAACGCGCATAGTTCTGATAAACCACGTTGTGCGTATTTCCCCACGGAACATTCAGGCTTTCCACGTCCAGCGATTCGATATTCATTTCTGCAGAACCTGTGTTTCTGAAATCAAGCTTTTTACGGATTATCGGAAGTTCAGGATAAATAATGTATGAAACGGTCAGTTCCAGATTCCGGTTAATTTCCGCGCTTCCTTTCAAAATAATTTTATGAACGATTTGATCCCTCTGCTTTTTTTCTTCCGTATTAACCAGTTCCCAGCCGGTTTTCCCGGATACTTTTTCCCCATTCAGCAAAAAGGAAAACTCTTCGGGATTCGGCCCTCTCCACCTGCGGAACTCCCGTATTTGGCCAACGCCTTCCTGCTTAAAATCGAAAGGTTCATCCTTTTCGGTGGATACAAAATTGTAGGGATAATTTTTCAGCAAAAAGAGTTGGGTTGATAGCTGTCCGTTTTCAAAAACAATCTTTCGAATAAGGTTTTCATTTTCAATGGTGAGGTTTTTTCCATCCCATTTTTTTTGCGAATATCCTGTTAAAATACAGATTGAAAGGAGGAATGTATTCAAAATTCGGTTCATGGCAAACAGGTTTTAATTTTTCAAAGGTATTTATTTTGAACGATTCTGTATTGATTCGAACACCCGAAAGTGTTTCAAAAATTTGTATCATTGGATTTCCGGTCATTTTTAAATACTTCCCGGAAACAAAAGGTATAACTTTGGAAAAACCGGATGGAACACCTGTAAAAATCGTTACCGATTATTTTGAAGCTGAAAGAAAATACGGCAGCCCGACACCAGTACCATTCGAAAAATTACAGAAAGGGAAAAAAAGAATAAAAATTTGGTAACCCAAAAGGCACCTGTTTTATAGCAGGTTTGTAAAAATTTCTTTACAAATTTGCACATATTTGTAACAAATATTTTACAAATTTGCAAAAACGAATGATTAAAAATGAAAAGACGTTTTCTTTTTCATACGCTTAAAAAATACATCGACCATAAAAATGCATTGATTATTACCGGAATGCGGCAGGTTGGTAAAACAACCCTTATGCAACAACTATTCAATGAAGTGGACGAACCAAAGCTTTGGTTCGATTTTGATAATCCACTGGACATGATACAGTTCGAAGAGATTGATTACAACAAAATTTTCCAAAATCTCGAAAAAACAATAAATTCAAAAGGAAAAAGAATTTTTATTTTTATTGATGAAATTCAGAATTTGCTGGAAATTACAAAAATTATAAAATACCACATCGACCATTACAATGTAAAATATATTGTGACCGGTTCTTCAAATTTTTACTTAAAAAACCTGTTTCCTGAGTCTCTGAGTGGGCGGAAATTTTTATTTGTATTACCTCCGTTAAGTTTTATGGAATACCTCTACTTTCATAATAAATTGGAAGTTAACAATCCGACAAAAAACGATTTCTCAAATATCATTCAGCAACAAAACAGGACAGAATATGAAAAAAGAAGTGCCGATTATTCCAATTTCGTTGAATTTGGAGGATTTCCCGAAGTTGTTTTAACGGAAGACACAGAAACTAAAAAAACAGTATTAAAAAATATTTTTGCTTCATTTTTCGAAAAAGATATCAAAGTTTTGGCTGATATAAAAGACATTCGGGAATTGCGCGATCTCATTTTGATGCTTGTACCACGAACAGGTAATATCCTCGATGTAACCAGGTTGTCGGCCGAACTCGGAATTAACCGGGTTAAAACCTACAATTATCTCGAATTTTTACAGGGAGTTTTCTTTATGGAACTGGTGCCAAAATTCTCAAAAAATATTGACAGAAGTGTTGCCGGAGGGAAAAAAGTGTATTTTGCCGATACCGGTATTTTAAATATTATTGGAAAAGTAAATGAAGGCCAACTTTTTGAAAACGCTGTTGCCAACCAACTAAAAGAATACGGAACATTAAGCTATTATAATCAACGAAATACAGCAGAGATTGATTTTGTGTTGAATAAAGAAATTGCGTTTGAGGTAAAAATTAATGCTACTGCGAAGGATTTAAAAAGAACAACTTATCTTGCAGAAAAATTAGGGATTAGTGAAACCTATTTAATCAGTAAAAAATATAACGAAATCGACAGAACAATTTTCCCAGCGTTTTTATAGCGGAATTAATTCAATAAGAATCAGAAAGAAACAAAATATGAACTCGAGAGAACAATTTATAAAAACCGTAAATCACCGGCAACCCGACCGCGTGGTGCTCGATCTGGGCTCAACGGCTGTTACCGGCATTCACATCCATGCCATTTCGCGTCTGCGCAGGCACTTTGGGTTGCAGCGCAAGCCTATTCGTGTGATTGAACCTTTTCAGATGCTTGGAGAAGTGGGCTGGGAACTCATCGATTCCATCGGCATCGATGTGGTTGGGGCCTGGGGAAAAAACAACATGTTCGGATTTCATAACCATGCACCTTATAAAGAATGGAAAACACCCTGGGGGCAACGCGTGATGGTTCCCATGAATTTTAATGTA
>CAZXHP010000002.1:37045-41132 GCA_964639655.1 uncultured Mariniphaga sp. | reverse complement strand
AGAATGGAAAACACCCTGGGGGCAACGCGTGATGGTTCCCATGAATTTTAATGTAACCTACGACGAAAAAGGCGATGTGCTCATGCACCCCGAAGGCGACACTTCTATTCCACCCTCGGCCCGAATGCCCAAAAACGGTTACTTTTTCGATGCCGTTATCCGCCAGGAACCCATCGACGATGAAAAGCTAAATGTGGAAAATAACCTGGAAGAATTCGGACTGATAACTGAAAAAGAGCTGGAGCACTGGCGAGTAGAAGTGGACAAAGCTTACTATTCCGGGAAAGCGGTAATTGCTGCTTTTGGCGGAACAGCCCTGGGTGACATTGCGCTGGTTCCGGGCATGCAGCTCCGCCATCCGAAAGGAATTCGCGATGTGGCCGAGTGGTACATGAGTACCATCAGCCGGCCGGACTACATCAAAAAGATTTTTGAAAAACAGGTGGAAATTGCCATCGAAAACCTTAAACGGATTTACTCGGTGGTAGGCAACAAAGTGAACGCTGCATTCATGTGCGGCACCGATTTTGGCACACAGGATTCCACTTTTTGTTCGTTGGAACAGTTTGAAGATATATGGCTTCCGTACTACAAAAAAATGAACGACTGGATTCACATGAATACCCGGTGGAAAACCTTCAAACACTCGTGCGGTGCAGTAGAGCCATTTTTGGACGGGTTTATCCGGGCCGGATTCGACATCATCAATCCGGTGCAAATAAACGCAGCCAATATGGAACCCAAAAAACTGAAAGAGAAATATGGCCGCGACCTGGTTTTCTGGGGCGGGGGAATCGATACCCAAAAAGTATTGCCTTTCGGAACTCCCGAGGATGTCCGTGAACAGGTGCTGCGCAATTGCGAGATTTTTATAAAAAATGGTGGCTTTGTTTTCAACACCGTACATAACATTCAGGCCAATGTGCCGGTTGAAAATCTGGTGGCCATGCTGAAAGCGATTCAGGAGTTTAATGGAAAATGATTTAATTTCGATTATCCAAAAGACCTTCAAGGTTTCGAAAATCCTGAAGGTCTGAACATTAAAATAAAATGGTTACTTATAACTTTAATACCATCAGAAAAATGAAAAAAATAACATTTGCTTTTTTATTGCTTATGTTTTTAGCAACTACATCTTTTGGACAGAACTACCAGCCTAACTGGGAATCCATCGACAGCCGGCCGGTACCGCAGTGGTTCGAAGATGTAAAATTCGGTATTTTTATTCACTGGGGCGTTTATGCCGTTCCGGCCTGGGCGCCGGCCGATGCCGACATTGGTATTTATGCCAAATACTCGGAATGGTACTGGTGGCGCATAAATGAAAACAGCGAAGCAGGAAAACTTTTCCGTGCCTATCACAACAACATGTATGGCGAAAATTTTAAATACCAGGATTTTGCGCCCATGTGGAAGGCGCAGCATTTCGAACCCGATCATTGGGCAGATGTGTTTAAAAAGGCCGGTGCCAAATACGTGGTGCTCACATCGAAACATCACGAAGGTTTTACGCTTTGGCCCAGCGAACAAAGCTGGAACTGGAACAGTATGGACATTGGCCCGCACCGCGATTTATGCGGCGATCTGACCAACGCCGTTAAAGATGCCGGTTTGCACATGGGATTTTACTATTCCCTGTACGAATGGTACAATCCGTTGTACCACAACAACCTCGAGAAATACGTGGACGACCACATGATTCCGCAGATGAAAGATTTGGTGACCCGCTACGAACCTGATATTTTCTGGACGGACGGCGAATGGGACCACCCCAGCGAAAAGTGGAAAAGTACGGAATTTCTGGCCTGGCTGTACAACGAATCGCCGGTGAAAGATCGCGTTGCTGTTAACGACCGCTGGGGCAAGGAAACCCGCGGTGTGCACGGCGGCTATTTCACCACTGAATACGATTTGGTGCACGACCGCGATGGTGTTGGTGAAACCGAACGTCCGTGGGAGGAATGTCGCGGTATTGGAACATCGTTCGGGTACAACCAGGTTGAAGACCTTGATAACTACATGACATCTGATGCGCTGGTGGATTTGCTCATTGCAAAAGTAGCCGGCGGCGGTAACCTGTTGCTCGACATTGGCCCCACTGCCGACGGACGGATTCCGGTAATTCAGCAGCAACGTCTGCTCGATATGGGAGCCTGGCTCGATATTAACGGGGAAGCGATTTACGAAACCCGCAAATGGGAAGGCACAGAAAACAACGATGCAGAAAATGTTTATTTCACCAGAAAAGGAAATGATTTGTATGTTCTCTGTACTAAATTCCCTGAAAAACCAGTTATCGTAAAAGGAATAAAAAATGCAGGAAAAGTTTCCATGCCGGGTTTCGACGGGAATATCAGGTCGAAAAAATCGGGGAATACAATTACCATTACGCCACCGGCCTTAACACCTGTGACAAATCCCAGCCCGTATGCATGGGTATTCAAAATTGAAAATGGAGTATAAAATTATTATTAACGGCCTTTCTTTTATAGTGTATCCATTTTACACAGGGCTTAAGCCCTGTGCAAAAAACAGAAAAAACACAGCTTTAGCGTTTAAATAACTATTTAAAATTTATAAAATATGAACAAAGCACAGGAATTTTTAAAAAAGCACAAACTGTATTCTTCTGAAATCGACATTAAAACAATTACCGATGATTTTATTTCGGAAATGAAACATGGACTTGAAGGCAAACCGGGATCGCTGCAAATGATCCCGACTTATTTAAGTGCCGAGGGGAAAATAAAACCCAACGAGCCGGTTGTGGCCATCGATGCGGGTGGCACCAACTTCAGGGCGGTAAAAATGTCATTCGACGATAGTATGAACCTGGTTACCGAGAACCTGCAGCAACGGAAAATGCCTGCCATCGACGAAGAGTTGTCGAATAAGGAATTTTTTGCCACGCTTGCGGCGTACCTTACCAGTTATAAGGATGTTTCAGAAAAAATAGGATTTTGTTTCTCCTACGCCGTAGAAATGTTTCCGAACAAAGACGGTAAACTGCTGGAATGGAGCAAGGAAGTTAAAGCACCCGAAGTAATTGGCCAGATGGTGGGCAAAAATTTGCTCGAAGCGATGGGCACACCTGACAAACATATTGTTTTGATGAATGATACGGTTTCAACGCTTTTGGCGGGTCAGGCTGCTACTGCAGGACGAAAATTCGACACGTACATTGGGTTTATTTTAGGCACGGGAACCAATGCATGTTATATCGAAAAAAACAAAAACATTTCGAAAACTGCAGACCTCGACCCAAAAGGGAATATGATTATCAACATTGAATCGGGTAATTTCAGTTTGATGCCGCGCACCGACATCGATATTGCTTTTGACAACACTACCAAACAGCCCGGCCGTTACACCTTCGAAAAAATGATTTCGGGCGGTTATTTTGGCGGACTTTGCACCACAGCTTTAAAATTGGCTGCTGCCGAAGAGGTTTTCAGTTCCGAAACCAAAGTTAAAATGAAAAATATGGATGAACTGACCTCCGAAGAAGTAAATAATTTCGTTTGTGGGGTCGATTTGCCTGCAAATACACTTACAGCGGTACTCGTAAACAAGGAAGACAAAGAGGCTGCTGCTGCTATTATTAATGCGTTGATTACCCGCGCTGCAAAATTAACGGCTGCAAGCCTGGCGGCGGTAATCCTGAAAACCGGAAAAGGTAAATCGGCAGACGGGCCCGTACTGATGACCATTGAAGGAACCACGTTCTACAAAATGAAAAACTTCCAGTTGATGTTCGAAGCATTCCTGCAGGGATTCTTTTCGGGCGAAAACCGCCGCTTTTATGAGATTGTGGAAGTTCCCAACTCGAGCCTTATCGGGGCAGGGATTGCCGCAATTGTAAACTGACATATTTTTTAATCCTGGCGGGGTTAAAAGCCCCGTCAGGATTATTTTAACATAAACCAAAAAAATCAATTAAATTTTAAAAAGCAGAAGATATATCCGGATTGGAACCGATAAAAACATTACTTTTCACGAGATATCTCCCCGCTAAAAAATAATTTAACCGGTTTATTTGAAAAACTTTTCGATAACTGAAAACAAATCTTTTTTCATTAATGGTTTG
>CAZXHP010000002.1:0-36945 GCA_964639655.1 uncultured Mariniphaga sp. | reverse complement strand
TTATTTGAAAAACTTTTCGATAACTGAAAACAAATCTTTTTTCATTAATGGTTTGGCCAGGTAATCGTTACAGCCGGCAGCCAGGGCCTTCTCTCTGTCGCTGGCGAGTGCATAAGCTGTTTGTGCAATAACTATCACATTTTTATTGTGCCCTTTAATTTTTATAGTAGCGGTATATCCGTCCATTACCGGCATTTTAATGTCCATTAAAATGAGGTCAATCGCCGGATTGGTTTGGAAAACCTCCACGGCGTCTTTACCGTTATTGGCAAATAAAATTTTCCTACATTTATTTTTTAGTATCTCGTCCAAATATATACGGGCAACTTCATCATCGTCAACGACCAAAATGCTCAATTTTCCCAAAATTTCCTCTATAGTGGCAGGATTAACCGGAAATTCGTTACTGTTTCCTGAAGACTGATCCGTGTTCGATTCTTCTGCTTCGTTAAAACTTAAACTGTCTTTAAGTAAGCCGGATGAATGAAAAAACACTAATCGAATGGACTGTTTTTCTGCAATATCTTCTCCACCCGTAATTCCCTTTACCACAACATTTTTGGATTCATTTTTTATTTTCAGCCAACAATCTCGATCATTTTTCCCGGCTTTTAAATTTTTCAAAAAGAACCCAAACGACTCAATGAATTCAGATGCAACAAAATCAGAAAAAGGTCTTCCCAGTAACTCGGCTTCTTCAATCTTCAATAAATTCCTTCCGGTTTCATTTATTTCGTTAATCCGATAAGAGGCATCGAGCACAACGTAACCAGCCGGGCCATTATCAAACAGTTCAAAATACTTATCCCTTTCGTTGACTATTTCTTTCAGAATTGCTTTAAATTCCTTTTTGAAAACTTCACCAGTCGGGTTTAAACTATTATTGCCTGCGTTTATAGCAGTTTTATCCTCAATTAAGCCTTGTAAAAAACCATCACTGATTTTTAAAATTTTATTATCCTTTTTTTTTAGATTTCGATATTTTTCCATAATAAATCCATTTTTGACCGAATGGATAAAACGTTTACAATATATTGATTTTTTAGTTAGCAAAAAAAATAACATTCATCTGACCTGGAGAATTGGTTAAAAAAATAAAAATATAAAATCAAGTTATTAACATTCAGGGTTAAACACAAAAAAGAAAGGGCAGCTCATCAGCTGCCCTCAAATGTTAACCCCCAAACACACAAGCAATACAGAACGTATTGCCTTACAAATGTAAGAAACCTTTTTTCAATTCCAAAAAACTTTGCTTCTTTTTTCAAAAAAAATACATTTAACAGTTGCAACTTATAAAATAGTGGACAACTGAAGCAAATGCGGCACCGGCAACCGGTCCTAAAGCCGGTACCCAGGAATACTCCCAGTCTGTATTATCTTTATTTTTTAAAGGAAGAAACGCATGCACGATTCTTGGGCCCAAATCGCGGGCAGGATTAATAGCATAACCTGTGGTGCCGCCCAAACTCAGGCCAAGCGAAAAAACAACCAGTGCTACGGGAAGCGCGCCCAGCGAACCCAAACCAACTTTGGTGCTGCCAAAACTTTCGTATTGCAATTGAGGCATAGTAATTAAAAGCACCGCCAAAACCAAAACAAATGTTCCAACAAATTCAGAGAAAAAATTGTTCCGGTAGTGCCTGATGGCAGGTGCGGTACAGAAACAGGCTTTTTTAGCGCCAGGTGTTGCTGTAACATTAAAGTGATTCCGAAAGAAGATATATACCGTAAATGCACCCAACATTGCACCCAGCATTTGCGCCAAAATAAACGGAAAAACTTTGGCCCACTCGAATAAACCACTGAATGCCAAGCCCAAAGTTACGGCCGGATTAATGTGCGCTCCGCTGATATCCGCAGTGGCCAGAACAGCCACAAAAACCGCCATAGCCCACCCGGCGGTTATCACAATCCACCCACTTCCGTGGCTGTGGGTTTTGTCGAGATTTACATTGGCAACCACGCCGTTACCGAGTAAAATCAGAATAAATGTACCTAAAAATTCACCAAAATATTCAATCATTGTATTTACTGTTTAATCTTCGAAATAATAATTTTTAGCGATGCTGCTGAATTGCGCCACTTGTTCCTGCTGCCATTGTTCATCTCTGTTCAACTCCCGGGCCATTAGTTTTGCCACTTCAGGCGCCAACCCGATGCTTTCGCGTGCATCCAGAAAAAGGGCCCGTGTTCTGCGTGCCAGAACATCTTCAACCGTTCGTGCCCATTCCTTTCTGACAGCCCACGCCACCTGTGCTTTCCGAATGTTCAGTTTTTCACTCAACCATCCCTCCCACTCTTTTTCCTCTTCGGCAATGGCAAGAATTTCCTCTTTATCGAGCCCGTAGGGGGCCATTGGATCGTTATAGGCATTGAGGTCAATGCGGTAACCGTGAACCGGAAGATGATGTGTAATACAATCGCGTTCGGTGAGGCCGCCCAGCATTATCGCTTTATCGATGGTATCTTCGGCCATTTTCCGGTAGGTGGTCCATTTGCCCCCGATTATTGTGATAAGGCCCGAAACCGAGATAAGAATTTTATGCCCCCGGGAAATTTCCTTGGTGGCTTTTTTCCCGCCCTCGGGTTTTGCCAGAGGCCGTAAACCGGCAAAAACACTCAGTACGTCTTTTCGGGTGGGTTGTTTCACCAGGTACTGCCCGGCTGTTTGCAATACAAAATCAACTTCCGATTCCAGTGCTACCGGCTCGAGTGAATGTTTTTCTATTAATGTATCAGTTGTTCCCACCACCACATGGTTATGCCAGGGAACAGCAAACATTACCCGCCCGTCGGAAGTATGCGGAACCATAATGGCGTAATCGTTCGGAAGAAAACTCTTGTCCAGAATCAAATGAATTCCCTGGCTGGGAGTAATCATTTCGGGTTTTTCCGGTTCATCCATTTGAATCACTTCATCGGCAAAAACACCGGCAGCATTAATTACTACTTTCGATTTGATTTTCAGCTCTTCCCCGGTTTCCTGATCAACCGCGACCGCTCCGTTTATCAGTTCGCCATCCTTCAGCAGCTGAGTAACCCTGCAGTAATTGATAAGTGTCGCTCCATAATCAACAGCAGTTAACGCAAGGGTAACAGCCATCCGGGAATCGTCGAACTGGCCGTCCTGGTAAATCACTCCCCCTTTTAAACCTTCCTGTTCCACGGTAGGCAAAGCTTCAACAGCTTCTTCACGCGACAGATGTTTGGAGGGCCCCAGCCCCAGTTTTCCGGCCATCAGATCATACACTTTTAAACCAATGGTATAGAACGGGCCGCCCCACCATTCGTAAGTGGGAATAATAAACGACTGATTAGTAACCAGGTGCGGGGCATTTTTAAACATCAGTCCGCGCTCTTTAAGTGCTTCAAATACCAGCGAAACATCGCCCTGTTGTAAATAGCGAACGCCACCGTGCACAAGCTTTGTACTGCGGCTCGACGTTCCCTTGGAAAAATCGACCTGTTCGAGCAGAAGGGTTTTATACCCGCGAGAAGCCGCATCCACAGCGCATCCCAGCCCTGTGGCTCCTCCGCCAACGATGACAATGTCCCATTTCGTTTTTTGTATTCTTTTCAGAATAGCCTCTCGTTCCATTTTTTTAAACTTTAAAGGATGGTTTTATTTTGTTAATGCGACTCATACCAGGCTTTACTGCGTTCCACAGCCTTTTTCCAGTTGGCAATCACTTTTTTGAATTCTTCCCTGTTTTCAGCCGGTTGAAATTTTCGATCCACCTGCCACTGCTCTTTCACCTCATCCAGATTTTCCCAGAATCCGGTAGCCAGACCTGCCAAATAAGCAGCACCGAGCGCTGTGGTTTCAGTAACTTTGGGGCGAACCACACCCGTATTTACCACATCCGCCTGAATCTGCATGAGCAGGTTATTCACCGCCGCGCCACCATCAACCCGCAATTCGTTTACATCGATACCGGAGTCCTCAGCCATTGTTTCGATGACCTCCATCGAACGCAAGGCGATGGCTTCAAGCGCTGCCCGGGCAATATGGGCTTTTCCCGTTCCGCGACTCAGCCCGATAATGGTTCCGGCGGCATACTGGTCCCAATGGGGAGCACCCAGCCCCACAAACGCCTGTACAAACGAAACGCCTCCACTGTCTGGCACCTGCGAAGCCAGTTCTTCTATTTCAGCTGAAGATTCGATGATTTCCAGCTGATCGCGCAGCCACTGCACCACTGCACCGGCCACAAAAATGCTCCCTTCGAGCGCATAGGTTGTTTTGCCGTTTACCTGCCACGCAATGGTTGTAAGTAATTTGTGTTTCGATGCAATAGGCTTGCTTCCGGTATTCATCACCACAAAACAGCCTGTTCCGTATGTGTTTTTTACCATTCCCTCTTCGATACACATTTGTCCGAACAATGCGGCTTGCTGGTCGCCCGCAATTCCGGCTACCGGAATCTCTTCTCCCAGCAACGCTTTTTCTGTTTTCCCGTAAATCTCGCTGCTTTGTTTTACCTCGGGCAGTAATTCCTTCGGAACGTCGAGAATTTTCAACAATTCATCGTCCCACTCCAGGGTATGAATATTGAAAAGCAGGGTTCTGCTGGCATTGGTTACATCGGTAACGTGCAGTTTTCCACCCGTAAGTTTCCAGATAAGCCAAGTATCCACTGTTCCAAAAGCCAGCTTTCCTGCTTTAGCCTGTTCTTTTACTCCTTCCACATTATCCAGAATCCATTTGATTTTTGTTCCGGAAAAATAGGCATCGATAACCAAACCGGTTTTTTCGGCAAAGGTTTTTTCCAGGCCGCGGTCTTTCAATTCATCGCAAATGCCTGCCGTACGTCTATCTTGCCAAACAATGGCGTTATACACAGGTTCGCCGGTTTCACGGTTCCAAATCAGGGTAGTTTCCCGCTGATTGGTTATGCCGATACCGGAAATTTCTGAAGGAGAAACTTTATGTTTTTCCAACACTTCGCGGGCTGTTTTCAACTGGCTTTCCCAAATGTCGGACGGACGGTGTTCCACCCATCCGGGACGCGGATAAATTTGTTCAAATTCCTGTTGGGCAGTTCCGGTGATTTCCCCGGAATGGTTAAAAAGAATAGCCCTGTTGCTGGTTGTGCCTGAGTCGAGTGCAAGAATGTATTGATGCATGAACAGTTTAAATTTATTGATTTGCGCCCTGAAAATACAACATTTCCCGAAAACTGGAAGAATGTTTTGCAATCTTCTTATTTTTGCCCACCGAAAAACAAAGGGATGAATATTAAAACAGACAGAGCAGGAGTTATTGGAAGCGGAAGCTGGGCAACGGCAATTGCCAAAATGTTGCTGGAGAATGTGGGACAAATCAACTGGTTTTTCAGGAAAACAGATACCATTGAAAGTTTCAGGGAGTTGGGAAACAATCCGCGATACCTGCAAAGTGTGGAATTCGAAACGGAGCGGATAAATTTTTATAATGATGTTGATAAAATTGTGGAGAATTCAGACATTATTGTTTTGGCCGTTCCCTCAGCATTTTTGCCGGAGATTCTGGGCAATTTGAAAACCGACCTCAGCAGTAAATATTTTTTATCGGGAATAAAAGGAATTGTAACCCACGAAAACCTTTTGGTAGTAGAATACCTGAACAGGTATTTCAATGTACCTTTTGAAAATGTTGGAGTAATAGCCGGTCCGTGTCATGCCGAAGAGGTGGCGCTGGAAAAACTTTCATACCTTACAGTGGCAGGAATCGACGAAACCAAAGCAGCAAACTTTGCCCAACTGATTCAGTGCAATTACATCTGCACTTCCACTTCTGATGACATTTGGGGAACAGAATACACTTCTGTGATTAAAAACATTGTTGCCATAGGCGCCGGAATCGCTCATGGTCTTGGCTATGGCGACAATTTTCAGGCGGTGCTGGTCTCCAACGCTATTCAGGAAATAAAACGGTTTGTGGATGCCGTGCACCCCATCAGCCGCGACATCAAAGATTCGGCATACCTGGGCGATTTGCTGGTAACGGTTTATTCGCAATTCAGTAGAAACCGGTTGCTCGGCACTTTAATTGGCCGGGGTTATTCGGTGCGAAGCGCTTTTCTCGACATGAACATGGTGGCTGAAGGCTACTATGCATCGAAATCCATTCACGAAATCAACCGGCAGCACCAGGTTTACATGCCTGTTTGCGATGCGGTTTACAACATTTTATACAATAATTTTCAGGCCAAAAAAGAGATGGTTCGCTTAACCGAAAAGCTGAGTTAAAAAAATACCCTCCGCGCTGCACGAAGGGTATATCCACTTAAATTGCTGTAAACTTAAAACCGGTATCCGGCCGAAAGACCAAAACCTGTGTTTTTTAATACCGACTTATCATCAGGCAACAACTCATTTTCCCAGTTGATATTCAACATCCCCAACTGGGTATTGAACTGAAAAAACAAACCGCCGGGAAGTTCGTATCCGGCAAAAATGTTGCCTCCGGCATCAAAAGGCCTGACATAAAAAATACTTGAGTTGTCTGAGTTATCTCCTTTTTTAAACTTTACATCATACTCTATAGAACCTGAATCGGATTCCCAAATAACTTTACCGCCGACGCCGTAAGCCAGATATGGCCCAAAACCCAGCATAAAATAGCCGTCGCCCAGTGCCGCCTTATAAACAAAATTTAACGGCAATTCCAGATACGAAAGTCTGACTTTGGAAGCCAGTGCCATTTCAAAGCTTTCAGCATTTTTAGCTCCTTTTGTAGAAAGCATTAACCCGGGTTGAAAATAAAACTCGGGGGCTACCGGAATCTGTGCATTCACACCGCCGTGAAAGCCCGGCAGAAGATCGTATTCGAGTTTATCTCCGTCGGCATCTTTCCCGTTTAAATTTTGAAAGTTTATTCCTCCAAGCACGGCAAACGAAGTTTTTGAAGGGTAATTGCCTTGCGCAAAAACCGCCATTGCCGTAAAAACCATAAGTATTGTACCTGTTAAAAATTTCGTTTTCATTTTTTACTTTTTTATGTGAATTAATTTTGATAAAAATCGCTGAGTTCAGCCAAACTAAACGGCATCAGCTTTTTGTTTAACTGCCGGCTTCCCGTTCCGCTTCAGCTCTCATTTTTTCGTTGGCGGTAATCAGGAAGTCAACTCTGCGATTTTGAGTCCGACCTTCTTCGGTATCGTTGGTATATTTGGGATACAATTCTCCCATGCCAACCTGGGTAATGCGTTGGTTTAAAATTCCTTTTTGCATTAAATAGCCGGCTACCGATCCGGCCCGCCGTTCGGATAATCGCTGATTGTAAGACTCTGAACCGGTGCTGTCCGTATGTCCCTGAACCTCGATGTTGGTATCCGGATAATTATTCAGCACAACTACCAGTTTGTCGAGATTATTTCTGGCATCAGCCGAGAGATTGGACTGGTCGAAACCAAAGAGAATCTGACTGTTGAACTCCACCACAATTCCTTCGCCCACGCGTTCTACCCGGGCATCAGGAACAGTTTTTTCAATTTCTTCGGCCTGTTTATCCATTTGGCGGCCAATAACTGCACCGGCAGCACCTCCGGCTGCGGCTCCGATTATCGCTCCAAGAGCGGTATTTCCCGATGCTTTTCCAACAATTGCACCGGCAGCACCGCCGGCAGCAGTGCCCACTGCAGCGCCTTTTTGAGTTTTGTTCCATGAGGCACAACCTCCCAAAACAAGGGCCACGCTTAACATCATTACTAAACTAAGTCTGAGCTTTTTCATAATTTATTTGTTTTTTGTTATTATTAAAAATCAGATTTCACAATATTCCAGTTTATGATTAAAAAATCTTTGAATTTTGAAGTGCATTATTCAAAAAAGATTCCAAAATCAATACAGCAAACAGTTTTTAAAAAAACCTGAAGCCTGGAAACAGATTAAATATTGAAATACAGAACCATTCAACAGATTTGAACAATTCGCGATGTTTTAAACTTTTGTGCCAATAGCTATCAAATTGATAAAGATTTTTTCATTTCGGAGGTTTTTGAATCATTCAATCTAAATACGATGTGCGAGGTTACCTTACTTTCGTGCAAAAAAAAACCGGACTTCAGGAATCCGGTTCTGTTCTTTTCATGTACACAAGCGCCTATTTTCGCATTTTTTTAAAGGCATTTATCAACCCGTTTGTAGAAGCATCGTGCCCGGCAACCGGTTCATCGCTTTTTAATTCAGGCAGAATGGTACCGGCCAGTTGTTTGCCCAACTCCACACCCCACTGGTCGAAGCTGTAAATATTCCAGATGATTCCCTGCACAAAAATCTTGTGTTCGTACATAGCAATCAAAGTACCCAACGTTCTTGGAGTGAGCTTTTTAATCAGGATGGAATTGGTAGGTATATTCCCGGGAAATACTTTAAACGGTGTGAGTGCTGCAATTTCGTTTTCCGATTTTCCGGCGGCTTTAAGTTCTGCAATCACCTGTTCTTCAGTTTTCCCCACCATCAGCGCTTCGGTTTGCGCAAAGAAGTTGGCGAGCAGTTTTTGGTGGTGATCGCCAATCGGATTATGATTGATGGCCGCCGCAATAAAGTCGCAGGGTATCAACTTGGTTCCCTGGTGAATGAGCTGATAAAAGGCGTGCTGCCCGTTGGTCCCGGGTTCGCCCCAAATAATTGGGCCGGTCTGGTATTCCACCTGTTCGCCGTTGCGGTCCACATATTTCCCGTTGCTTTCCATGTTTCCCTGCTGGAAATAGGCGGCAAAGCGGTGCATGTACTGATCGTAGGGCAAAATGGCTTCGGTTTCGGCGCCGAAAAAGTTGTTGTACCAAATGCCGAAAAGCGCCAGAACGACGGGGATATTTTTTTCGAATTCTGTGTTGCGGAAATGATTGTCCATGGCATGAGCGCCCTCCAAAAGTTCAATATAGTTCTCATAACCAATTCCCAAAACAATGGAAAGCCCGATGGCCGACCAAAGCGAATATCGGCCACCTACCCAGTCCCAAAACCGGAACATGTTTTTGGTGTCGATGCCAAATTTTGCCACCTCATTTTTGTTGGTGGAAACAGCTACAAAATGATTTTTCACAACGTTTTCATCTTTTGCTGCATCAAGAAACCAGCGCCGTGCCGTATTGGCATTGGTCATGGTTTCCTGGGTAGTAAATGTTTTCGAAGCCACGATAAAAAGCGTAGTTTCCGGGCTTACTTTTTTCAGCGTTTCGGCCATGTGCGTCCCATCCACGTTCGAAACAAAATGCAGGTTGAGGTGATTTTTATAGGGTTTCAGCGCTTCGGTTACCATCAGCGGACCAAGGTCGGACCCTCCAATTCCAATATTTACCACATCGGTAATGGCTTTTCCCGTGTATCCTTTCCACCGGCCCGAAATCACTTCTTCCGAAAAACTTTTCATTTGGTCGAGCACGGCATTCACATCCGGCATTACATCTTTGCCGTCAACAAAAACAGGTGAATTTGTCCGGTTGCGCAAAGCTACGTGCAGCACGGCGCGGTTTTCAGTGGTATTAATTTTTTGCCCCTTAAACATACTTTCAACGGCGGCTTTCAATTGGCACTCTTCGGCCAGTTCAACCAGCAACTCGCGCGCTTTATCGTCCACAATATTTTTGGAAAAATCGACCAGAATCTCTTCAAACTTCAGTGAATAATTCTGAAATCGGGCGGAATCCCTTTCAAACAGTTCTTTCATGTGTGTACCCTCAAAACTGAAATAATGATCTTCCAGTTTTTCCCAGGCAGAAGTTGACATCGGATTTATTTTTGGCAACATATTTTTATTTTTTTGATGGTTTCAGAATACACTTGCACAGCAAATAGTCATGGCATCACTTTGAGTGATACTGTGACAATTATGTTGCAAAGATAATTTTTTGGAAAGATTCTGGTTAATTCGCGAAAAAAGCTTAATCAATTATTAAGCTTCCTGGCGTTTGAAATAAATGCTGAAAAAGTAGTAATTTCGCATAATGTAATGAATAAGGAGGAAACCAATATTATTGAACGCCTAAAGCATGGAGACGAAGCTACATACATTATCGTCTTCCGCGATTATTATGTTCCGTTGTGCAATTATGCCAAAAGATACCTGGGACGAAAAGATTTGGCCGAAGATATTGTTTCCGAAACTTTTTTCAATATATGGAACCGAAGAACTTCGCTCGACATAAAGGTTTCGCTGAAATCTTATCTTTTTCAGGCTGTTTGTAAAAATTCGCTTAACTATTTACGCAAACATAAAAAGGAAGAAATGCTCGAAGATTTTCTGCTGAAACACAACGGCGAAACGGACGCCTTTTCGAATAAAATCAACGACACCCCTTCTGATTTTTTAATGATAAAAGACCTTAGGGAAAAAATAAGACAGGGTGTTGAACAACTTCCTCCCCAGCAACAAACTACTTTCAAGCTTAAAAGATACGAAGGCAAAAAAAATAAGGAAATTGCGGAAATCATGGGTCTTTCAGTAAAAACGGTAGAAATGCACATGGCAAAAGCGATGCTTTCATTAAGAAATTATCTGAAAGATTATGCACCGTTAATGTTACTGGTATCCTTTATTAGTATTTCTCTTCATTTCTGATTTTCAAAAAAAAAAATTCCTGTAAAAATTCTTACTGTAAATTCCACAACTATATACAGGGTTTTTTTTCCCATGTGCATCTTTGAATTAAGAGATTTCATATTTAACAACTAAAAAACTAATTATTATGAGAAAATTTACCTTATTTTTTGTTCTTTCAATTTTTGCCACATGGTCTTATGCACAGACCATTCATGGTGTAAGCTGGGTTACATGGGATGAAGAACCGGATTATGAAGGGGTAGCCGGTTATGCAGACAACCCATACGACAACCCGCAGGTAACCGTTTACAAAGCTCCTTCTTCCTGGACTCCCATTGCAGATATTGCTTCTTTTGATGCAACATGGGATTTGCTGGGTGATGCCCACATGGTTGCCAATCCTACAAATACTGACGGTGGCGATTTATACGATTTGGATGGCGATGCCACATTTGGCGCATCGTGGAAAGGGGTTCACGATGGAGAGAATTTTTATGTGCTGATAAAATATCTCGACATCAATGGTTTGGCCGACGCCGGAACCAGAACGTTTGAAATTATGGCACAGCCTACCAGTCCTGTTCGTCATGAACCTACATTCGTTGCAGCTTCTGACAGCACAGCAGAAAATACTTTTAGCGGCGAGGATTTGGTATTGCAGTACCAGAACCAGGCTTATGCACGGGCTGTTGAACTGGGTGGCGGGAAAGCCGTTTTTGCCGATGGTTTTGTTACTGCTTATGAAGCGTCAGCGGGTATAGTTAAAAATGAGTGGCAACCCTTTTTTATAGCAGGCTGGAGCAACAACCAGGCAGGTTTGGAAGCCTTGCTCGATGCTGACCATTTCTGGGATGAAACCGATGGTGTAATCAGGGCAGTACTGGTTATGTCCATGGATGGCGCACTTTCTTATCCTGCTGATATTGTCGATTTGGAAGGAGATCGGACTGCTTTGAAAGTGGATGAAACTTTTGCCTTCGATGTAAAATCAAATGCCAAAAAAGATGATGCAAATGTTGAATATTTCTGGTCAGCCGATAAAAACAACGGCTATGCTTCAAACTATTACAGCGGACATGTAACATTATCACCGCAGGTAATAGGCGAGGAACCAGCCGGTGATTTTACCATTTTGGGAGTAAGCTGGGTTACATGGGACGAGGAACCCGATTATGAGGGAATAACAGGCTATGCCACTAATCCCTATAATAATCCTGAAGTTACCATTTACAAAGCTCCGGCAACCTGGGAACCGATTGCTGACAATACTTCATTCGATGCCACATGGGATTTGCTTGGGGATGCAAAAATGGTGGCCAACCCTACAAATACCGACGGTGGCGATTTATACGATCTGGATGGTGATGCCACATTCGGAGCATCGTGGAAAGGAGTTCACGACGGAGAAAATTTTTATGTGCTCATAAAATATCTCGACATCAATGGTTTGGCCGATGCAGGTACACGTACTTTCGAAATTATGGCACAACCCACCAGTCCTGTGCGTCATGAACCTACTTTCGCTGCAGCTTCTGACAGTACGGCAGGAAACACCTTTAGCGGTGAGGATTTGGTATTGCAGTACCAGAACCAGGCTTATGCCCGTGCTGTTGAACTGGGTGGAGGAAAAGCTGTGTTTGCCGATGGTTTTGTTACAGCTTATGAAGGATCTGCGGGTGTGGTTAAAAATGAATGGCAACCTTTTTATATTGCCGGCTGGAGCAACAACCAGGCAGGTCTGGAAGCATTGCTGGACGCAGACCATTACTGGAATGAAACGGATGGAGTAATCAGAGCTGTTATGGTTATGTCGCTTGATGGTGCTTTATCGTATCCGACTGATCCTGCAAACCTTGCCGGAGATCGTACTGCTTTACAGGTTGGTGAAACTTTTGCCTTCGATGTAAAATCGAACGCCAAAAAAGATGCTGAGAACGTGGAATATTTCTGGTCAGCCGATAAAAACAATGGCTATGCTTCAAACTATTACAGCGGACAACTCACGCTTTCCAACGACATAGTTACCAGCACCAGAAACCTGAAAGCAGAACAGGACACAAGGGTTTACATACACAACGGAATTCTTCATGTAAAAGGAGGACAACCTGTTGATCTGGAAGTTTACAGTGTTTTAGGCGCCCGTTTGAAATCAGCTAAAAATGTAAGCAGACTTTCAATGCAGGATATGCAAAACGGTATATATCTGATTCGTATAAACAACGAACGCGGGGCTACAAAAGTGGTTAAATATTAAACCTGGGTAATAAAAATTACAAAGGCTACCCATAAAAAGGTAGCCTTTGTTTTGAAAAAATCCGGTAAAACTAACCTGCGGTAACAAAAGTTGATTGTGAACCACAAAGAAAGAAAATCAGCCGTTTTCACCCTCTTGCTGCTTATTGTTGTATTTGCGGCAATCGATTTATTGCTCGGTTTGTTTCTTATTCCTCAAAATTTCAATCATTTCAGGGTAAGAAACACCCGATTTCACCATGGATTGAAAAAAAATGTTTCAGCAAATGCCGTTTGGGGTCCGCTTATTTACAGGTTTTACACCAACAACCTGGCATTTCGCGACGTATCGGTTCGGGAGGTTGATTTAATTTCTGATAAAAGAAGAATTTTAATTCTTGGCGATTCACATTCCGAAGGAGTAGGTATTGATTACCGCTTCACATTTGCAGGGAGGTTGCAGGAATCAGGAGAAAAATTCGATATTGAAATTCTGAATGCATCGGCTGTTAGCTACAGCCCTAAAATACATTTTTTAAAAGCGGATTACCTGTTGAATAAAATGAAATTAAAGGTGAATGAAATTTGGGTAGTTATCGACATTTCTGACCTGCAAAACGAAATTGCATATCAGTCATTTTCTTCAACAGAGCAAAAGTGGTATGCATCTGTTCAGGAAAAATTCAGTCGTTTTTTTCACAAGCATTCTTTTACTGTTTTTTCAATTTCAGGCATAAAAGAAAAAAAGAAGACTGAAATATTTAATGAAACGCTGTTAGGATTGAAACAACAAACCGGAAGTTTACCCAACAGAAACACTCTTGAATTGTACAAGGAGTTTTTCAGGACATTCGAAGACGAAGATTTATTAAAAAACCCTGATTTTCATGCCGTTTCAGAATGGATATACAACGAACAACTCAGAGATTTGGCAGATCTGGGGCTGAAACTGGGATTTGAAAACATATCAAAACTCAACCAATTGTGTTCGGACCAAAACATTAAGCTCAGGTTAAGTGTACATCCGTGGCAAACGCAGGTTTTAAAAGGAGACACTACCGACTATTATGTGGAAAACTGGAGAAAATTCTGCCAACAGGAAAACATTGACTTTATCAACCTTTACCCGGTTTTTATCAATGAAGAAAATCCGCTCTGGATTGCCCAAACCTGTTATATCGAGGGAGATAACCATTTTAATGAAACGGGACACAAAAGAGTTGCCCAATATCTTTCAAAATACCTGAATGTACAGCAATGAATAAAATATGTTACATAGCCATTTTATTTTCCCTGTTTGTTGTGCAGGTTGTTCCTTCCTGTTTGTTCAGCAGTCCTGAAAACCGGATGCAGAAATTTGCGGAAATGCACGAGCAAAAAAAAATAGACAATCCGCAAATGTTGTTCGAAATGGGGAAAATATTCCTCAAAAATCCGGAAAATACATTCGTTAAAAATGAATACTTCCAGCGAATGATTGTATCGGGATATTCCTCTCACGTTCTGCATTATTTTCTGCTCAGCCCTCAGAAAAAGCTGGAAAACGACGACATGAAAACAATACTTTTTGCCTTGCAGAAAGGAAAACATTATAATCTTGCAACTGAATTTAAAGACAGACTTGAAGGCGAATTTTCAGTGAAACTTGAACAATTCTCCGAAGTAATGGATACCCTTGAATGTTATAATCAACAAATAAAAGATAATCCAAACGGAGCTTCATTTGCACAAAGGGGAAAATTCTTCACAAAATTGGGTGAGCAGGATTTGGCCAACAGGGATTTAGACCAGTCAATGCGTCTGTATCCCTGTAATCCTGATGCCCTCTTTCAAAAAATTATGAACCATTTCAACAGTGAAAACACTCGGGAAATAATTTCATTGCTTGACAAATGCGAAAACAGAATAAACAGTAAATCTCCTGTTTGGAAATCCACCTTCTATGAGTTGGCAAAAAACATTGAAGAGGTTGAGCAATCAAATGAAGCCAGGGAGGGAAAGCTTTTTAGAAAAGCTAATCTTTATGTAAACAATGGGTTTCCTGAAATTGCCCTTCGCAATTCGCAGGAATTGTTAAAAATGAGAAATAACAATGCAGACTACCTGGCACTTCAGGCATTTATTTATTACAGAATGAACCAAAAAAGCCAGGCACTCAAATACATTACAGAAGCAGAACAAATAACAGGAAAAAGTTCAAAACTGAAGGAACTTATTGCAGACATGAACTAAAAATCAATATATCTGGAAATACAAATTATTAATAATGAACGAAAAAATTATGAAAAAAAGACTCACGTGGAAAGCATTGTTGCTGCTTTTTGCAATAATGCTGCAAAGCGCCGTTTTGTATGCCCAGCAAACCGTTACCGGTCTGGTAAAGGATGCGGCATCAGGTGAAGCGCTGGTTGGAGCAACGGTAATAATAAAAGGTACCACAACCGGAACCGTTACCGATGCTGACGGGAGATACGCACTAAGTGTTCCCAATCTTCAGGATACATTGGTTTTTTCTTTTGTTGGATTTACCAATCTGGAAGTGCCCAATTCAGACCGAACAGTAATTGATGTCCAACTCCAGGAAAGTGAGGTGATGTTGTCTGAAATGGTTGTGATTGGATACGGCACAGTGAGAAAGTCGGATTTAACCGGAGCGGTTGCAGTTGTATCTTCCGAAGAACTGAACCGGATACCGGCCAGTAACTTGACCCGTGCATTGCAGGGCCGGGCGCCCGGGGTAATGATCTCACAATCGGGAAGTCCCGGAAGCAGTGCCCAAATCAGGGTTAGAGGTATAGGCTCCATAAACCAGAACCCAAACCCGATTTATGTAATCGACGGGGTAATTACCGGCGGACTTGGAAGCGTGAACCCGACCGACATTGAATCCATTCAGGTATTAAAAGATGCTTCGGCAGCAGCAATTTACGGAGCCGATGGCGCTAATGGGGTAATAATTATTACAACCAAAAGAGGCGAAAAAGGCAAACCCAAAGTATCGTTGTCAAGCTACATTTCACTAAACAGGGTTCCCCGGCAATTTGATGTAATGAATGCCGACGAATATACTGAATTCTATTCCACACTGCTGCAGGAAAATAATATCGCTGTGCCTGTGTCCTACGAGGATCATTTCCGGCAGTGGTATTTTGGCGAAGGCTGGCAAAAAGGAACTGAATGGCAAAACGAGGTTAACCGTGTTGGCCTTGCCCAAAACCATTACATCAGAATTTCAGGTGGTGGTGAAGATTCAAATTATTCCATTTCACTGAATAACTCAAATGAACAGGGAATTTTGCTGGCATCCGCTGCAACCCGTTACAGCCTGAGAGCCAATTCCGATTTTAATATTGGCAAATACATTAAAATTGGAGAAACGCTTAGCCTGAGCAGAACCATTTCTCAGAGCCCGACAACTTATCAGGGAAGTCCCTGGCAGGTCACTTTAATTACTTCACCACTAATGCGAATGCACAACGAAAACAACAAGGGAGGTTATGAGGGTCCGCAGGTGCCGTATGAATATACTATGCCCGACGGCTCAAATGAAATTGTTAGCAACACCGGATTTAACGACAAACCCAATCCGAGGGGGCCAATGGAAATTGGCGACGATCGCAGTTTCAACAATAGCGTTTTGGCAAGTATTTTTGTTGAAATTAAACCGGTTAAATGGTTTACTTACAAAATTACCCCTGCTGTGGAAGGTTTTTTCAGCCGTTCAAAATTCTGGTTCCCCGCTTTCGACATGGGTGTGAGAAGCCGTGCACAAGCCGAACTAACAGAAAATTTCAACGAAAGTATAAACCTGTCGCTTGAAAACCAGGTAACATTTAGTAATCAGTTCGACAGGCATAATATTACAGCCACGGCAGTACATCATGTACGGAAAAACGAAGGTAATTCGATTAATGCCAATGCATTGGGTTTTCCTTACGAACAATTGAATGTTATAAGCCAGTCGTACGAAGAAGGCCGGCAGGTACAAGGTTATTATAACCCGTTTACTTCAGAATCGTATCTTGGCAGAATAATTTACGATTACGACAGCAAATATCTGCTGACCGCCAGTATCCGGCGGGATGGCAATTCGCGGTTTGGCCCAGCCAACCGGTGGGGTACATTCCCTTCGGTTTCGGTTGCATGGAAAGTAAATGAGGACTTTTTACAAAATATAGATGAAATTTCGATGTTGAAATTGCGTTTTGGCTGGGGCCAGACCGGTAACTCAGGCATCGGCAGTTTCCAGTACCAGTCTTTAATCGACAATTTTACACAGTTTTCTCCGGTATTCGGTGTTGACCAGCGCATGTTGCCTGCGCTTAATGTTGTACACAGTTTTGGTAACCCCTCCATTAAATGGGAAGCTGCTGAAATGTCAAACTTCGGATTCGACCTGAATTTGTTTAACAACAAGGTTCAGTTAAGTGCTGAATATTACATCAAGAACCAGGACGATTTGTTGGTTAAAATTCCCATGTCGGCAGCTTTTGGCCGTGTTTCGGGAGCCGGCGATCCCTGGGTAAACCTGGGCGAAATTCAAAACCGCGGATTTGAATTTATTGGAACTTACCGAAAAATGGAAGGCGCTTTTAACTACACTATTTCAGGAAACGTTACCACAGTAAAAAATGAGGTAAAATACATTCCGGGTGAAATTATTTCAGGAAATAACCTGACAACGCTCGGTCACACCATCGGCAGTTTTTACGGGTATGTTGCTGAACGGATTTTAACTCCGGCAGACTTTAGTACAGATGAAAACAATACCTATTTGCACGCAATGCCTGCAACAGGTAAACCCAGTCCCGGCGACCTGAAATTTAAAGATTTGAATAACGACGGCATAATTAACGACCTCGACAGAACCATAATTGGAAAAGCTGTTCCCGATTTAATTTACAGTTTGAACCTTGAAGCATTTTACCGGAATTTCGATATCTCACTTTTCTTTTACGGGATGCAAAATTACGAGGTATATAATCACCTGAGAGCAGCAATCGAAGGTTTCTCCACACAGGATATGGGGCATAACAAACTCAGGGACTACGCCTTAAATTATTACCGTGAAGACAGACCTTCAACCAAATATATCAGAGCTGATATGAACAACGCCAATCAGAACGACCGGCCTTCCACCTGGTTTCTGGAACATGGCTCATTTTTAAGGTTAAAAGATGCCCAACTGGGTTATTCACTACCAAACTGGTTAACAAATCAAACCGGATTATCGCGTGCAAGAATTTACGTAAATGCCACTAATTTATTTACTTTAACCCAGTATTCAGGACGAGATCCTGAAGCACCAACGATAAGTGGTCCGCTCTCTCCCGGTAACGATGGAGGCACCTATCCTGTTCCCCGTTCTTTAACTTTTGGTGTTCAGGTAGATTTTTAGCAGTTAATGACTAATATTTAAAAAAATACAATACCATGGATAAATCATTTTTAAAAATAGCTTTCGCCTTTTTAATGGTTTTTGCCATTTCCTGTTCGGACGACTTTCTCGAAACAGAAAACAAAAACCAGCTTACGGTTGAAAACTTTTACCAAACCCAGCAGGATTTCTGGATGGGACTTAACAGCCTCTATCCTCCCCTGGCTGATGGAGGGATGTACGGCTTACAATGGCAATTGTTGTTTAGTTCATTCGAAGACAGGGTTTTATTTGAGACAACAGGCTTTGATATGCTTAGCATCAATGCATCAACAGGTAATGTTTCGAATATGTGGCGCGCACTCTATTTTGGAATGTACCGTACCAATGTTTTTATTAGCATGATTAATGAACGCCAGAATATTGAAGGAATGTCGGCCGGTATGAGAAACAATTACCTTGCCCAGGCCAGAGCCTTGCGGGGTGCATATTTGTTTTTCCTTGTAACCATATTCAATGAACCCATTTTTTATGACGAAAATTCAATTCCTACCGACCTGATTGTTAACCTCACCAATGGGAAACCTGAGGAATTCTGGGATCTGTTAGCGGAAGATTTGTTGTTTGGAATTCAAAATGATTTCCTTCCACTTCAATATAGCCCGGATGATGTAGGTCGCGTTACCAAAGGTGCAGCTCAATCTTTGCTGGCAAAAGCCATGCTTTTTAAACATTACCATTATTACACAAGAAAAGGACAGAAAGGCGGCACGGCTGATATGGAAGATCTTCAACTTGCAAAAAATATGCTTCAGGCAGTTATTCAGTCAGGGCAATATGAACTGATTCAGCCCAAAACGCCAAAAACCAGAGAAGATTACATCAATGCGGTGTTGTGTAATTTTTCATACGTCGATTTACCCGCCGGAAATAACATCTATCCAGCGGAAAACAATAAAGAATCGGTTTGGGAAATTCAATACAGCGACGAACGTATCGGTGCCGGCTGGTTGCCTGGCTGGCAATGGTCTGGTTCATTAAATTCTGCTTACTTTAGCGCCCACCCTTCAAGTTTCAGAAATCATGAAGCACACCCCGACCTGTTTATGGCATTTGAGACCGAGGGAGCGCCTGAAGGATTTGATCGCGATCCCAGGACTTATGCCACCGTTTACATAGATGGAGATCGTTTGGATTTCAGGCCTGAAAGTCCTTATTACAATACAACCTACAGAAGCGGGATTCATAACAAAAGGATTGCATTCAGCCGTGGCCTTATCGAATATCCCGATCCCCATCCCTCGAGAGGATTCGGGCTGAAAAAATACTGTTACCCTGTTTATTTCGAAAAAGATGCGCCGAGAAACGATCCCATCAACCGGAAAATGATTAGGTATTCTGATGTGCTGCTTATGTTTGCTGAAGTTACTCACCTTTTAAATGAAAATGTTACCGAAGGATTAGCAGCCCTTAACCAGGTACGTGCACGTGTTGATATGCCCGCGGTTCCTGCACTTACCAAACAGGCCATTATACATGAAAGAGATGTGGAACTGGCACTGGAAGGCTGGCGCTGGTTAGATCTTATTCGCTGGAGTATTGACCCTGAATGGGGAATCAATATGAATCAGATTCTGAGCAGGCAAACAGGACCCTCCGGCGACGGAAGTTTCTTTATCATAGGCAAACACGAATATCTGCCTATTCCGGTTGACGAGATTAACAAACACGAAGGGCAACTAAAACAAAATCCCGGGTGGTAATTTTTCACGCTTAAAAGCAATTTATTATGAAACGAACATTCATATTTTCTGTTTTAATTTTTCTCCTTGCTGCTCTCGGCTGCAATAAGGAAGAAGCCATCACTCCATCAGCAGATTTTACAACAAATCTTCAGAACAACGCGGTGCAAAGAGGTAAATCATTTACTATTTACCTGGATAATGTTCAGGGAGAATTTCTTGTTTATTTCAAGGGAAACAACGACCAGAGTACATATAGTGCCGACGATCCGACCAGATTGGGAACTCCGTTTTCAAATGACCTGGATTCGCTGGTTATTCCGGCATATAATAATCTGGGGGATAAAGTGTTTACAGTTGTTGCCTCCAGTTCAGGAAACTGGGCCAATGACTATTTTCAGGATGTAAAATCAATTACCATCACTGTGGTGGAATAATTGAGAAGTAATGCTGTAAAAGCTGCCTTTCAATGCAGGCAGCTTTTTTTACTTAATTACCAGGTAAAAATATTACCTGAAAAATTATGGACAGAATGAAAAGTATAAATATTAAATCTTGTCTTTCTTTTATTATTGTAATTATTAGCCTGATTGCTGCAAATGCAAATCCATGGTTTGAAAAACAGGATACAACAAAAATTTATACCGGTTCCGGGCAAAATCAGATTTTAATTCCAATACCGGATACAGTTATCACAGAAAATCTTCAGGTTGAAGTTTTTTCAACCGATACCGGTATTCTGGAAATAAAAGATGTTAGTTACGTACCAGGCCAAACTTTTGTTCTTGTTTCTGTAGAAGAAAACGGAATCTCAGAATTGGTAGAATTAACTGTGAATATGGAATTTAACAGCAGCATGGAGTCTTTTTTATATTTCATTAAAATTGAACCATACTATAATCCCGGAATTAAATTTGAAATTCACGATATTATATTCTGGCAGGAAGCTGTTCCTCTGAATAATGCACCTGTTTATGAAACTGTCATCCAAACCACTGCAGGCCCCTACGGACAACTTAATTACAGTGAAATTCCCCTAACAGTTAATATGGACTGCACAGGAGATCCATGCACAGGTCACGATTTTTATACATCCTTATACAAAGGATACCTTATCCCTCCGGTTAGCGGAACTTACCATTTTTATATGCGTTCGCAGGACAGACACACGCTCTGGCTGAGCCCAAATGAGAAATTTACAGATGCTCAAAAAATTGTTGCCCGAAGCTCAAATCATGGCAATACGGGCACTGAAATCGGCAACCAGACCACCAAATCGGCGCCGGTAGAACTGGAAGCGGGGAAAGTTTATGCATTCTACGCCACGCAATGGATTATTCATACTACCCTTGGCGGTATTATGTGGGACGGGCCGGATTTTGAAATGAGTTATATTCCCGGAGAATATATCATGCCGGATTTTGATGTTATAAAACCCACATCACCCGAAAATCTGATTTTAACATGGCGTTCTTCATCAGGTTTTCTTGTAAACTGGGAACCTTCTTCCGACAACCTCAAAATTTCCGGATATAACCTTTATGTAAACGGATATCGGGTAAATGAAGAAATTATAAAAGAGACTTTATTCAGTGCAGAAAACCTACCTGAAGAAACTAAATTTTTTGTTGTAGTAACAGCTGTTGATCAGGCTGGCAATGAATCCCTTATTAGCAATATTCTGGAAGTGGAAACCCACAAGGCAGACAACTTACCGCCATCTCCACCTCAAAATCTGGAAGTCCTTGAGGCTACCGGCCTGGCTTTGCAACTCGAATGGAGCGGAGCAACCGATAACGAAACGGAAGTGATTGGCTACAACCTTTATATTGACGATGTGCTTTACAATACTTCCGATTACATTTTTAATACAAATATCGTCATTCACAACCTGCTTCCTGAAACCGAATATTCCATTACCCTGGAAGCCATCGATGCAGGATTGAATATTTCTGAAAAGAGTGAGCCATTTACCGTGTCAACGGCTACGTTTGACCCAACCGTACCCAATCTTGGCGAGCGGGTTGGGAAAGTGATTGTCCGCAATCAAAATACTTCATGGAATGAGGGAATCGGTTTAAACGGCCCTCACGAAAACGGCGATATGGTGAACAATGAAGAAATTCGCCGGTTGGTTAAAGATTTTCAGGCAGGAGCCATACGCTGGGGAGCCATTTCAGCCAACTCCAAATCTTTTCAGGGTTCGGTGGGAACGGGCAAAGCAAACACCTACGGCAAAATGATGAACTTTGCAAACGAAATCGGAGCGCGTTTTGCACTTACGGTGGGTGTTCAAAACGGGATTGATTATCTGACTGACCCCAATACCTTTTTACATTTGCTGGAATACCTTGCAGGAGACGCAAATACTACCTGGGGAGCAGTGCGCGCCTCCGAGGGTTTTTCTGAACCGCTTTTACAACAGGGAAAAGGTATTTTGCTGGAATTTGGGAATGAAGTTTGGGGAGCAGCAGCCCACGATGCCGAAATTGGTTCTGACTATCCAAAATATGCGGAATGGGTAAGAAATATGAGTGAAGTCGTGAAATCTTCGCCCTATTATGATCCGGAAAAAATAATCATGGTTTACAGCGGCAGGTATCCGCATCCCGACAACAGCTACGGCGTAAATACAAGGGTTTTAACAGGGGACAGGGGACATGCGGAATGTTTGGGTGTTTCAGGCTATATGGGCGGAAATCTTAATTACGATCCGGAAATTCCGAAAGGCGATTCAGAACTCGACTACTACAAAAACAGCATGGAAATGTCGCGAAAAAACATGGAAGGTTTTGTGCTGACTATGAAGGAAATGCTGAGTTTAACCGGAACACTGAAAACATTTTACCTGTACGAAACAAACATGACCACAACCTCTTACAACGGCCGGTTCGGACAAGCCATTGTTTTAACCGATTACCTGGCCAACTCTATGAATTATGGCTCCATTGTGCCGAGCATTTTTCACCTCACAGGCGGCCAGTGGCGGATAACACAGCCGGCAGAAAATTACAAACAACTGCCGCTATACATCACCGGAAAATATTTTAACCGGTTTTGTAAAGGGCATATTCTGCAAACTGAATTTATCTCGAATAACAATATTACAAATTCCAACGGAAGAACGATTAACTACGATGCAGTTGGCGCATATGCCTGCAACTTGGAAAATCAGTTTGGCATTTTACTGATGAACCGTGATTTTGAACACGATTTCACCGTTCAACTGGAATTGCCCGCCGGTTTGGAATTTGCAGAAAATGCTACGGTTTACACCCTTTGGGAAGATGATTTCAGTTCGTTTGAAACAAATATTGATTCAACAGAAGTTACTCTTTCAGATGACTTGCTGATTCGGGTTCCGAAACATGCGATGGTAATTGTTTCCGTTACGGGCGAAGACCCCGGTTATGAGCAGCTTCCGATAGGGTATTACGACCGAAAAAGGCCTGAAAACCTTGAGGTAACATCCACCCGGAATTTTATCATCGACACCAACCGTGGAACAGATGTCATCCACACTGAAGTTTTACCTTCCGACGCATTCAGCACCGTAGCCATACTCGATGTGATTGAAAATACTACAGAAAGTATTCTAACTCCACTGTCAGACGGAAGACTTCACATTAAAGCTTCGGGAAATTGTGGCGATGAAGGATACATTAAAATTCATGCGTATGCAGCCGATAACCACAGCCTTAGCGATACATTAACCGTGCTGGTCACCAACCAGGGAACCGATTGTCCTACAACTAATGCTGATTTGGTGGATAATAACGGCAAGCCGCTTTTTTATCCAAATCCGGCAACAGAAAAAATAGCTGTCAGCAGGAGCCTGGACAGCCGGTCGTTACTGGAAATATTCGACAATCAGGGAAGAAAAGTTCTTCAGCATACATTAAAAAACGGATATGAAATTTCAGTGGAAAAATTCCAATCCGGATTTTACATTATAGGCTTGCTTAAGCCAGACGGAACTTATTTGACGGGGAAAATGCAAAAAAACTAAAAGAAGAAAAAATTCAGTCAATTGAAAAAAAAATTAACCATAGTACAGATTTTTGGCTCAGGACTTGCGCTCATCCTGATTGTTTTGCTGATTTTTCTTTTTTCTGAAAAAATGTTTTTTCTGCATACTGCAATAGCGCTAACGATTTTGTTAATGATCTGGCCTGCTCCTTTCCGGTATTTCGGGATAGTTTGGTTTGCTTTGGGTGAAGCACTTGGATTTATTGTAAGCCGGATTTTATTAACGGTAATTTTTTCGTTCCTGGTCATTCCTGTTGCTATTTTCAAAAAAGGAAGTATTCGCAGAAACATGAACCTCGGACAATTTAAGATCGGAAACGATTCGGTTTTTAAAAATCGTAATTACATTTTCGATTCGGGCGACCTGTTAAAACCATTTTAAAACAAAGGGGATGGAACTGATTAGAGATTTAGTTGACTTTTTAAAAACAAGGAAAAAATTCTGGCTGATACCATTAATAATCATCCTGATATTCTTTGGGATACTTATTGTTCTATCAGGAGGTTCGGCCGTTGCTCCTTTTATTTATACGTTATTTTAGCCGGTTATTTACTGGCTATCAATATTTTAAAAAATCATGTCGGAAATTATTCTGGGAATATCGGCTTATTATCACGACAGTGCGGCCTGCATCATTAAAGATGGTGTGATTGTGGCTGCCGCACAGGAGGAGCGCTTTACCCGGAAAAAACACGACAGCAGTTTTCCATCCAATGCACTGAATTATGTTTTGAACGAACTGGATACGGATATTTCGCAGGTTAACCATGTGGCGTTTTACGATAAACCGTTGCTTAAATTCGAGCGGCTGCTGGAAACGTACCACGCTTTTGCACCAAAAGGGTTGTTCAGTTTTTACCAGGCTGTTCCGGTTTGGCTGAAAGAGAAACTGCACACCAGACAAAATATCCGAAAGGAATTAAAAAAACACGGGCTGGAACACATTCCTGTACTTTTCCCGGAACATCATCTTTCCCATGCAGCCAGCGCATTTTTTCCTTCCCCTTTTAACGAGGCAGCCATTCTAACGGTTGACGGTGTTGGTGAATGGTCAACAACTACCATCGGAAAAGGGAACGGCAATAAAATTCAGATTTTTAAGGAACTCCATTTTCCACATTCGCTTGGGTTACTTTATTCAGCATTTACTTATTACTGCGGATTCAGGGTAAACAGCGGCGAATACAAACTGATGGGGCTGGCGCCTTACGGCCAGGCAGATGCAAAGGAAACCAAAAACTTCAGGGAAAAAATTCAGGCTGAATTGATTGACATTCGCACCGATGGCTCCTTTCTACTGAATATGAAATACTTCGACTACGCCACCGGATTAAAAATGACCCATAACCGAAGGTGGACAAAACTTTTCGGTATTCCTCCCCGAAAACCCGAAACGGAAATCGGGCAGTCGTATTGTAACCTGGCACTGGCCATTCAACAGGTTACCGAACATATTGTGCTTCAACTGGCAACAACCACTAAAAAACTCTCCGGAGCAAAAAACCTGGTAATGGCTGGCGGAGTTGCCCTGAACAGCGTAGCCAACGGAAAACTGCAAAAATGCGGTTTGTTTGAAAACATCTGGATTCAGCCTGCTGCCGGAGATGCAGGAGGAGCACTGGGAGCGGCTTTTACAGTGCGCCATATTTTTCTGGATAAAGAAAAATCACCGGTTCAGAATGAAAAAGATATGATGCAGGGCGCTTTCCTTGGCCCTGAATTCTCGGGACGGGAAATTTTTAAAACGCTAACTAAATACGGGGCAGAAGCCACACTTGAAAACGATTTTGATACCTTGTGTAAAAAGGTGGCAGCCCTGCTTGATGATGGAAAAATTGTGGGATGGTTTCAGGGACGAATGGAGTTTGGGCCACGCGCATTGGGTAACCGCAGCATTCTGGCTGACGCCCGCAACAGGGAAATGCAAAAAAGGCTGAACCAGCAGATTAAGTTCAGGGAAGGTTTCCGCCCGTTTGCTCCGGCTGTGCTTTGGGAAAACACTTCGGAATATTTTGACATGGATTGTCCGTCGCCATATATGTTGCTGGTATGTCCTGTAAAAAAAGAAAAGCAAAAAGAACTGCCCAATGGTTATAATCAATTGCCGCTGCTCGATAAATTGTATTTCGAACGGTCAGAAATACCGGCTGTAACCCACATCGATTATTCGGCGCGCATTCAAACAGTGCATCAAAAAACAAACCCTGAATTCCACAGGCTTTTGAAAACGTTTGCATCGATCACAGATTGCCCGGTAATCATTAATACCAGTTTCAATGTTCGGGGTGAACCTATTGTTTGTACCCCCGAGGATGCGTTTGTCTGTTTTATGCGAACCGACATGGATTTCCTGGTTTTAGGTGATTATTTACTCGACAAACGGGAACAGAAAAATGTAAAAGAGTTGCCGAAGTTTGATTTTCTAAACAGTTTGGATTAGAAAGATTTGTAATGAAAAAGAAGATTACCATACGAAATATTGTTTTTCTCATCCTCCTGATGATTATTGTGTTTGCAGTGCTCGACCAGTCGCTTGCACGGATATTGATTAAAAACACCGACCGAACATTTCGTTCGCCTCATTCTTATTATCATCATGATCTGCTTCCCAATCAGAAAGCGGTGGCGAGCTGGTACAACATCAAATACCCGTTTTACACCAATTCCCTGGGATTCAGAGACGCTGAAATACGGTATATTCCGCTTCAAAAGAATAAAAAACGGATTCTTTTTATGGGCGATTCGCATACCGAGGGCGTGGGAGTCTCCTTTAATGAAACTTTTACCGGGCAGTTGATTGAAAAGCTGGACACTTCGAAAATTGAAATTTTAAACGCGGCTGCGGTAAGTTATTCTCCCCGGATTTACCACCTGAAAACAAAATTCCTGGTTGAAGAAGTTGGGTTGAAATTTGACGAACTTTTCGTTTTTATCGATTTGTCGGATATTCAGAATGAAATCGTCTATCAGGACTTTGAACCTGAATTACCAGGAAGTTTAAAAAAATTACATTCGGGAATAAAAAACCGGTTGGTGAACAATTCATTTACGCTGAATACATTATCACAATTCAAACAAAAAAGGCAAACCGTCCGATTTCTGAAAAAGGCCGCAGTTTTCGATGAATACCGACAAAAGGAGGAACATGTCGATGCGCTGGAATTGTATGCATCATTTTTTGATGGTTTTAATAACAATACCTTACTTTCAAATCCTCAGTTTCATGGTGTTTCGGGCTGGTTAACCAATGAAAATTTTTCAGAACTTGCCCAAACCGGTCTCGAACTTGGGAAAAAAAACATGCTTAAACTGCATCAACTTTGCAAGGAACACGCCATTTCAATGACCATCTCGGTTCATCCGTGGCAGGAACAGATTAATCTGATGCAACCTGAAGACAAGTATGTATTATTTTGGAAAACCTTTGCTGACGAAAATGGTATTGGATTTATCAACCTTTACCCTGCTTTTATCAACCCGCCTGTTTCGGCAGCATTGGGCATGGAATTTTTTATACCCAACGACAACCACTGGAATAAAAACGGCCACTGGCTGGTGGCAAATGAACTCGAAAAATACTTTAATTACCAATTTGAATTTCAAACTTTAAAATAAAAAAAGATGAAAAAACTATTTTACTATTTATTTTTAATTGCAGGGCTGGCGCTTTGGATGCCAGCGGCTTCAATAGCACAGGAAACAAGTTTTGAAACTTCTTTTGAAGAAGGTGAACCTACAGGCAACTGGTACTCATGGGCCGGTGGATTTTCAGTTTCTTTCTCCGGCGGCGAAATGACAGTTGATTACGACAAAAACGAAGCAGACGGGAATCAATGGGATCGTCTTGTTTTATGGGTAAAACCATTTGATTTTTCAAATAGTCCATTTATCAGCTTTACCATAAAATCGGATTCGGAAAGAAATTCCGTGGTTACTGTTAAAGATGACAATGATATTTCAATCGATTTAAATTTCACACTTCCTGGAAACAATCAGTTCCAGACTTTTTTCTTTAACCTGGCGGAAATTGATTCCGAAATTGATTTGAGCATTATAAATGAAATCCAGTTTGATATCGGAGGATATGGCGTGATGAGCGGCACTGTAATTTTCGATGATTTTAAACTGGGCGAAGCTGCAGCACCGGCAATTAAAGTGCCCACAATTAATACGGTTGAAAATATGGTTTTGCAAACGGGTGCTGGAGAACAAACAGTTGAGCTAACCGGTATTTCCGATGGCGACGGCACAACAGAACCCATTGAAGTTACCGTAACAACCGACAATGAAGAATTGATTACCAATCTGAATGTTGATTATAACTCGCCTGATTCAAATGGTACATTGTATTTTACACCGGCAGTAGGTGCAACCGGTGAAGCAACCATCACAATTACAATAACAGATGCCGGAGAAATGCTGAATTCAACCCAAATCTCCTTTGAAGTAAAAGTGGGTGATTTTGGCAACACAGGTTTTGTTTATTTTTTTGATGAAGGCCAGTTACCGGAAGGAATCGGGAGCACTTCGCAGTTTGCCACTTCACTCGAAAACGAAGCGCTTAAAGTACAAATCGGCAAAAATAATCGCTGGAGTGGATTCTACTGGGATTTGGGTAATTCGTACGACATTTCTGAAAATCCTTACCTGAACTTAATGGTAAAAACAAATACCGACCAGGTTCTTCAGGTGTTTCTTGTTGACATTTTTGGAAACGGTTACGAAGTTGAATTGTTAACCACTCAGTTTATATTTCACGAACTTGTTGCCGGAAAAAACGAATTCAGACAAAACAGGCTCTACACCGGCGAAAATTATGTGGATGTTACATTTGATTTCACAGGAGCAGATGCATCCATTGTGGATTTAACTAATATTGCAGGCATCCAGTTTGTTTCTAACGGAACAGCGCTTAATTATAACGGTACTTATTACATCGATGAAATCCGGTTAGGAGATCAGGCAGTCAGAAAAGCGTATGTTGGCCAAATTCCCAACCAAAGTTTTTACAGGAATACAACCGGTAAACAAAAAATTCTGGTTCCCGAAATTAAAAATGCCGCTTCCATCGAACTTTCAGGAGCAGAGGAATTAATGGAAAATATTTCTGTTGAGGAAATTACCTACATCAACAGAACAGAAAACGGGATACAGATTTCTTACGGGTACACATATATTGAATTCAATTTGGCGGCGGACGAAACAGGTTCGGAACAAATTACCCTCACTGCTAAAGGAAATGAAGGGTATGCCGACCATGAGATCGTTTTCAATTTTACCATTACTGAAAACAATCCGCCGGAAATCGATGAACCGGAAGATATGGTTGTTCAAACCGGAGTAGTTCAAACGGTCCAACTCACCGGAGTAAATGACGGAGATAAAAATGTAGAGCAAACCCTTGAAATTACAGCTTGGAGCAGTAATACGGAAATAACAAATGAGATTGTGGTAGATTATGAATCGCCGGGGAAATATGGAAAATTACACTATACAGCAATTAGTGCGGGCGAAGATACAGTTTTTGTGAAAGTAACCGATGAAGAAGGAGCACACAAGGAAGTTTCATTTTCTGTAAAGGCCTATTCTTCACTGAATCATCCGCCGGTTATCGATCCTGTGGAAAATATATCCGTTATGAACAATGAAGGAACTCAAGTCCTTTCACTCACCGGAATTCATGATGGAGATGATGGCACACAGCAGTTAACCATTGAAGCAATAAGTTCATCACCCGAAATCATTCCAAATCCGGTTGTAAACTACGAGCAGGGAAGTGACCAGGCAGAACTGATTTTAGATCCCCAGACTGGCCAAACCGGCGATGTTACCATCGAAATTACGGTTTATGATGATGGCGGTACATCAGAAAATGACGGGGATAAAATGGCCACCATTCAGTTCCAGGTACGTGTGATGACTCCTCCTTTAACCGGATTTGAATTCGATTTGGATGATCCGGAGACCATAAATCTTTTCAAACCCGAGGGTGCTGGTTCGGTTTATACGCTGGCTGTTGTTGACACATTGGGTTCAAAGGCACTTCGCATCAAAATGAAGGACAAATGGACCTATGCAGGAATCTGGACTGATCTTCCCGAAGTGCTCGACCTCACCGAATTTCCGGTTATTTCTTATGAAATTCTTTCGATTGACAACAATACCTGGCACTGGAACTATTTCTACGATATGCATGGTGCCGATGCAAGTGTAAACCGGAATATTGAAAATTCAGAAGCGAAACAATACGAAGTTCCTGCAAATGAGTGGACGACAATAACCTTTGATTACCGGTACCCGGGTGATTTGAATAACAGCGAGGGTAATCCCATTGATGCGAGCAAGATAAATGCTGTTTTGTTCAATATGCATGATATTAAACCACAGTGGCCGTTTACCAATTATTCCGGAACAGTATATTACAGGAACATTAAAGTAGGAGATTTAGCAGAATTTGGTCCTCTTGTAAGCAGTACCACCATTGAAATGGCTCCGGAACAGGCTGTGTACCTTGAAGACGGCATAAAATATGTTCAGCTCTCCGGGATCTCAAATGGCAACGGGAGCACAGAAGGCGTATCAGTCTCAGCTACAAGCACTCAACCCAACATCGTGCCGGAACCCAAAATAAGTCAGGTTCAAAACGATGGAACTGCCCTGCTATCATTCAAACCGGAACAAACAGGAACTTCCAATATCAGAATCACAGTTGAGGCCGAAGGAGCCGAACCGGTTACTGTTGGAATGCTCGTCCGCGTGGTTGAAAAGGATCCGGAAGCTTATTCGGTTGTTCAAATCAACCGGTCAGAAAAACGCCAGACCATGCATGGGTTAGGCACATTCCAAAACGAAAGGCGCTGGAGTGAACTTTATGCCAAAGAGTTGGGCGCTTCGGCCATGCGCATCGGGATTATTGGCAACCAGTGGGAACCCGTAAACGACAATAACGATCCGGATGTAATTAACATGGACGGATTTAATTACGATGCTTTCGACTGGGCTTATTTCCGGGAACTGAAGGAAATGGGAGTAGAAACATTCATTCTGACCTCGTGGAGTCCGCCAGCCTGGATGAAACGAAACCTTAGCCTTGACCACCGCGAACAGGCTGTGGTTTGGGAAAACACGGATAATATTCTGGAACCTTATTTTTATGAGGAATTTGCCGAAAGCATGGTGGCGCTTGTAAGAGCTTTTAAAGAAGAAGCCGGCATTGATCTGAAAGCCATCGGACTTCAAAATGAACCGTTTTTCAATGAACCTTATTCTTCAGCCATTCTGAGCGGACCACGTTTTGCCGAGTTAATTGAAGTGGTAGGAAACCGTTTTGCCCGTGAAGAAATTGACCATGTGAGCTTTTTTATGCCCGAACAGGTTTTTGGCAATCAGTGGGGAAGTTACAGCAACGAGGGATACCTGAACAGCCTCCGCCAGAATCCGGTAGCTGATTCCTACACCAATTACTTTGCCGTTCATGGTTACGATGGAACTGGTATAGTCGCAGGATTCCCGTCTTATTCCAACTGGACCTCGCTGCATAATTTGGCACAACAAGGCGATTATCCGAAAGAACTCTGGATGACAGAAACACATATTAGCTACCAGGGATGGAATTCTGCCATGCAACTGGCCGGGGCCATTCACGGTTCGTTGTGGGCCGGGAACATCAGCCTTTGGACAAACTGGTCGTTTGGCGACATGCAGCTCACCAGCAATGTGCCCAACTCTTCGTTTTACACCAGTATGAACTACTTCAAATATATAAGGCCGGGAGCAGTTAGGGTTGAATCCTCCTCCGATCATCCCGATGTTTTGGCAACTGCTTTTGAAAATCCGGATGGCAGATTTACTGTAGTTTTGATAAATAAAGGCAATGCACCGGTTTCACTTAAACTTGAAGGAGAAGATTTGCCTCCGGTTTTTGAGAGTTACCGGACTTCCCGTTACGAAAACTTTGTGAATACTAAAACCGATGTGGAAGAAGACGGATTGTTCCTTTTACCGCCATCAAGTGTAACCACACTCGTAACCAGTAATATTTTTATGGGAGCTGTAAATAATGTCACCGTAGCTGAAAACTCAGGTCAAACCAATATCGAAATTGGAAGAATCACAAATGCACAGGGCACAACAGAAGGATTGACCTTGAGCTACAATTATACCAACGAAGAACTTTTCAGTCAGATAAACCTGAGTGAAATTTCTGAAAACGGTACAGCCACCATTGATTTCACTCCGGCTACCGATGTTGTAGGTTTTTCTGAAGTCACACTCACACTAACCGATGAAAACGGGAATTCAAAAACAGTTGAATTCTTCATTAATGTGGTGGCTGTTCCGGTATCTGCTGATCCGGATTTGGTGGCGGGCAGTGTGAAAATATATCCGAATCCTGCCAATGCTTATGTTATGGTAGAAATTGGAAACAAAAATTTCAGCCGTTTAATCTTATCAGATTTAAATGGCAGAAACCTGATAAATATCCGAATAAAGGCTGTTACCGAAAAAATCAATCTCGAAGGATTACATAAGGGAATTTACTTTATCAGACTATCAGGAGAAGACGGCCATGTTGTCAGAAAACTGATTATCAATTAAAACAACAGAATAAAATGAATCATACGAATTTTTCACTTGCCGATAAAATAAAAAAAGCAAGATTGTATCTTCTCGAAAAAGTTCCTTACAAACCCGTATTAATCATTGCGGGGTTTCTGGCTACACTCTGGTTTTTAATCCGGGTAATTCCCAAACCATCGCGTGCCGGCTATCCGTGTATGCGGGCAGCCGCACCCCTAATGTCGGGTTTTGTATTGTATATTTTGTCGTTTACCTCGGCATTTACCGCTTTCAGAAAATCGCGGGCACTTTTTCAAAAAAGGAATTATTCTGCCGCTGTTTTGCTTGTTATGGTGGGTTTGGTTTCTGCCGGAATGTTTTTCGTGTTTCACACACAGAAACCCGGTTTTGCCCAACCTGCCATAATGAACGAACCGCCTGACGGCGCCAACAACCCGATGGGCCAAGGCCTGGGAATTTTCCCGGGGAGAGTGGTTTGGGCATGGAACCCTGAAGCGACCAATGCCAGTTGCGATAACACTCCGGGAAATTCATTCTGGGATTACAAAAACAACGATACACTCATCATCAGGGGAATGGTGGAAGAATCAATCGCTGGATTAACCGGGACAACTTCGCTGAAAGCAGGCTGGGACTCTGTTTTCACTTTTCACAACCGGAAGAAGAATGCAGTAAACAGAGGATACCAAACCGGTGAAACTATTTTTATTAAAATTAACCAGGGAACGGCAAGCTGGCTATTAACTGCACAGGAAAAAGCCAACGGTTTTGTCCTGCCTTCAAGTGGAAACATTACGCCATCGTGGCGGGCAAACCATTTTGCCACCACCGAAACAGGGCCTTTTGTGGTTTTGAATATTCTAAGGCAACTGGTGAATGTAGCAGGTGTTCCGCAAAGCAACATTTACATTGGCGATCCAATGGCACATATTTACCATCACAACTTCAGTGTGTGGTATAATGAATTTCCAAATGTGAATTATGCCGATAAAACAACCGAAGACCATAACCGGACCTATATTTTACCTGCAATAGCACCGGCAATGGAATATTCAGACAAGGGAGATGTTTTAAATGAAACAGAAGAATCCTACTTCGAAGAAATGGAAGATGCGGATTATATGATTAATGTAGCCTGCTTAAAATCTCACGTTAGAGCGGGGATTACACTTTGCACCAAAAATCACTTTGGTTCCATTACACGAAGCGGCGCCGGCCATTTGCATCCTTCGCTGGTTTCGACAACTGACAACGGACTTGATCAGTCCAACACGGGATACAAAAAATACCGTGCAATGGTAGATATTATGGGCCACAAAAATCTGGGGGCAAACACCATGCTTTTTATTGTTGAAGGTTTATATGGCGGCAGCGAAAGTGAAGTGAAACCTCCGCGAAAATGGAATATGGAACCGTTTAACGGCCACTGGAGCAGTTCGATTTTTATGTCGCTCGACCAGGTAGCACTCGAATCGGTTTGTTACGATTTTTTACGTACTGAATTTAACGGTGTAAATCAACCCGAAGCCTATCCAAACTGGCTGGGCGTTGACGATTACCTGCACCAGGCAGCAAACCCGGTAAACTGGCCGGATGGATTTGAATACAATCCTGATGGTACCGGAATTCTCAAGAGTTTGGGCGTTCACGAACATTGGAACAATGCACAGGAAAAGCAGTATAGCCGAAATCTGGGAACCGGTTCAGGCATTGAATTAAACCAGGTGTCGGGCAAAATGGTGTCGGCACCAAAACCGGTGAAAGGTCATTCCGTTTCCATGAGTACCTACCCAAATCCTTTCACAAACGAACTTACTGTTTCATTCAATTTGAAGGAAGCAGGTGAAATAATTCTGGAAATTTACGGCAGCGACGGAAAATTAATGAATCAACCAATAAGTGAGTTTCTACCTACAGGAAAACAGGAAATCAGGTTGATGGCAAACGATTATAATTTGCAACCCGGATTTTATATCGTCAGTTTATGGGGCAAAACTACCAGTGGTTCTTTCAGAGAGACTCAAAAAATACAAATGGTAAAATAATAATTATAATGAAATACAATTACTTAAGCCTTACTTTTTTTCTAATTCTTCTTTTTGGATGCAAGGAAGATCCGGTTGTTGAAGATCCCGAATCATTGCCTGACAATTACATCAATGCAATCTTTGTAACCAGTGATGGCACGAAATATTTTGCCACCAAAAACGGACTGGCAAGTTTTGACGGATTAAACTGGACAGTTTTCCACAGCAATCCAAAAATTGATACAAAAACAATTCTGGATATCGGATTTGAACAAACAACTCATGGGCCGGAACTCTGGTTGGCGACAAACAACGGGATAAATGTGGCCTCACTCCCAATTGATGCGGTTTCCGGCGCAACCACTTATACCGAAAGTAATACGAAAACTTTGTTCCCTGATGGGCCGGGGCTGGCCGGCGATTCGGTTTTTGTGGTGAAAATCGATGAAAAAAATATCAGGTGGTTTGGAACAAATGGAGGGCTATCCGCATTTTCGGGCAACATATGGCCTGAAATAAATCCCGGAAGCCATTACAATGCTGCTTTTTTTGTCAATAACCGAATCACTTCATTTGATTATTCCGGCGATACGCTTTATATTGCTACGCGCGGAGGTGGTGTGGCCCGTATGGTAAGCAGCTCGGTTGATGCTGTAACTGCTGCTTCGCCCTATGAAATTCCATGGAGTGCGTTGCCTTCAGATAATGTGCTTTCTGTTTTTATTGATGGTTCAGTCCAGTGGTACGGAACCGACGGAGGTTTGGCGAAACATACCGGGATTCAGGCAAAAACAAACTGGGAGTCCTATTATGAAGAAGACGGTCTGATTAACAACACCGTTCAATGTATCCAGAAAGATAAGGAAGGAAATATGTGGTTCGGAACTCCTTCCGGTGTTTCAAAATTCGATGGTTCTTCCTGGGAAAGCTTTACAAAACAGGATGGTCTGGTTGCCGGCAATGTTCTTTGTATAGCAGTTGATTTAGACGGATCGTTGTGGTTTGGCACTGATGACGGTATCACGAACTTTGATGGTACAACCTGGACCAGCTACAAAGCTGAATAAAAGATAGTAATCAGGATGGCACCCCTGCCCGGGATGCTATCCTGATTATTGCACAATTATTTTTTGGGTACTTCTTTTATTATCGTGAATAATTTCAACCAGGTAAATTCCATTTTGTAAACCCTGAATATTTAATTGTTTACGCCAATCTCCCCCTGATTTAAAATCTGTTCTTTTAAAAACTTCGCGGCCCAGTATATTCAAAATCCTGATATCGACTTTCCCCTCTTCCTGAGAAATTACATTTACCATTAACCTGCCGTTAGCAGCGAAAACTTTAAGGTTAATTTGGTCTTTCGTTTTAGTAAATACTGATGTGCCCGGACTTTGCACAAGTTTTGCCACGCCAAACCAGTCAGCCTGTTTCCAGTGGTCGTTGTATGCAGATAAAGGAACATCTACCGAACCGAAAAAGTGGTCACGTCTTAGTGGGATGTCATTCGGATCATCATTGTCGCAGTAAGCCACGCTTAATCCCATAATTTTTCCGGTTTCAAGAGTAACAACAGATGCTTCCTGATTTGAATGGTCATAATTGCCGTTATGAATTTTTATTGAAAATTCCCAAACATATTTATTACCTTCTTTTCTAAAAGTAAATTCCGGAAAATGGCTGGCATAATCGGCGATTTTCTGGTTGGGATAACCCCAGTTTGTTCCGGCAATATCAAGTGCATAAAACTCTTGCTGAACAGCACCATCTTCCGGAGCATTAACAGCCAAATGATAGGAAAAAGCATTTTCTGCATTGGTTCCCCAATTGCTGGCAACACTGCCAGTTCCATCAAAAACATGCAATCCGCCTGATCGGTTTTCATCTATAAAAATTTCCAAAATGTCGTAGTTTGGGTAACCTCCTCCGGTAGCCGGATCTTCATTGTAAACATATCCGTCAACAAAAACATCATCAACAATTTCTGCAAGAAAATAGAGCATATTGGTTTCGGATGACCAGATTACTTTGTATTTTCCGGTAAAATCATCTGCACCCTCCCACAATTGAAGACCTGCTTCCTGTCCTAAATTCGACGGATTGTTGCCGTATGGCATCCATATCTGATCAATGGGATTCCAGTCTGCCATTTCCCACGCAAAATCATTATTTAATCCGTCAACAATAGGAATTTGTTTTGTTTCAGGAATAAAAAGTGTGTCAGTTCGCACATAAATTTGACTCCAGGATTTAAACGAAATGAAAAAAATGACAAACAGCAACAAGCAAGGTTTGATTGATTGCATAACAATGTTTTTGGATAAAACACAAAAATAATAAAAAAGCTATAGAAATCTAAGGCAAAATGTTTGGTCAACCTTAAAAATTATGCATATTTGACACTCATTTGTCAGAAGTTACACGTG
>CAZXHP010000001.1:69464-82416 GCA_964639655.1 uncultured Mariniphaga sp. | reverse complement strand
ATCGCAACAGCTATCGATTATCTATTTGTTTGGGACGTAAAATTTCAGGAAACAATCGCCCCGAACAAATCATAATCTTCGGAGCTGGTAATTTTTACGTGGTAGAATTCTCCTTTTTTCAATTCTGAAGGGGATGAAATGAGCACTTCGCCATCCACTTCCGGCGAATCGTATTCAGTGCGCCCGACAAAGTAATCATCCTCCTTTCGGTCGATGATAACCCTGAAAGTTTGCCCGATTTTCTGTTGATTCAGTTCTGCCGAAATCTGTTGCTGAATTTCCATAATTTCATCTGCGCGGGCCTGTTTCTCTTCTTCCGGAACATTGTCCTGAAATTTTTTGGCTGCGTAGGTATTTTCTTCGTGTGAATAGGTAAAAACGCCCAGCCGTTCGAATTTGGTATCGATAATAAATTGTTTCAACTCTTCAAAATCTTCTTGTGTTTCACCCGGAAAACCTACCAACATGGTTGTGCGCAGGATTACCCCCGGAACTTCTTCTTTGATCGTTTTAATTAATGCTTCTGTTTCTTCGCGGGTAACATGGCGAAGCATATTTTTCAAAACCGGATTGGCAATGTGTTGCAAAGGCATATCGAGGTATTTGCACACCTTCGGATTGTCGCGCATCACCGGCAAAATCTCGTACGGAAATTTGGTGGGATACAAATAATGCAACCGAATCCATTCAATTCCTTCGATTTCAGAAATCTGGTTTATCAAATCGGGCAACCGGTTTTTCCCGTAAATATCGATTCCGTAGTACGACAATTCCTGCGCAATCAGCAAAATTTCCTTCACCCCTTTTTTGGCCAGGTAGCGGGCTTCCTTTACCAAACTTTCGATGGTGCGCGATTTGTGCCGGCCGGTCATCATAGGAATGGCGCAAAATGCACAGGAACGGTTGCAGCCTTCGGCGATTTTCAAATAGGCATAATGCGAAGGCGTTGTAATTTTCCGCTCGTAAATGTATTCCGGGTAATAATTCACCTGGAGTTCATCAACCATGGCTTTCAAATCGAATTTGCCAAAGTAACGGTCCACTTCCGGGATTTCCTTTTCCAAATCTTTTTGATAACGCTCCGAAAGGCAGCCCATTACATACAATTTCCCAACGTCGCCCCGTTTTTTGGCATCCACGTAATCGAGAATCATATCGATGGATTCCTGTTTGGCATCGTGAATAAAACCACAGGTATTCACAAAAACCGCATCGAAACCTGTTTCGCTGGAATCGTGCATCACCTCAAAATCCCCTCTTTGCAACTGGTTCAGCAAAACTTCCGAATCCACCAGATTTTTCGAACACCCCATAGTCACCACATTCACGCGCTTCTTTCCCATAACTTTTCAAATTTCCGGCAAAGTAAAGATAAATTTGTCTGAAATAGAAATGAATGGATAACTATCCAGACAATTTTAATAAATTTTCATCTCAAAAATATTTATTGAAAAAGATTGTTCTTTTATTGTTTTTCAATAAATTTTTATTGATATTTGAAGCATAAAATTTTAAAGAATATGAAAATGAAACCAAAAACAAAAAATGAAACAGTTCTAACAGTCTTAAAAATATTCGCACTTCTTGCATTACTATATTATGGTATTCTCAGTGTTTTGTATTTGGTTTTATATGTAAGCAGTTTGTTTAGTGCTCAACTATTTAGCAATATTTATAATGGACTGGGATTACCCGAACTAAAAGAACAAAACTTTCTAAAATATACATTAACGGTTCTATTGTTAGTTGCGTTGTCAGTACTCAAAGCAAATGTCTGGTACCGGGCTGTCCTAATCATTCAGAATATAAAAATAGAAAATCCTTTTTCGATAAAAATAACTCGGCGTCTGGAAAAAATGAGTTATAATTTGCTATATATCTGGATTTTAGGTTTCGTAGCAAGTACATTTTCTTATTGGTTAACAACTCAAAGTGAAATGGCTGGAAGCTTGAAAGAACAATTGAGTAGTAAAGAATTTCTTTTTATGGCCGGGCTCTTGTTTATAGTTTCGCAAATTTTCAGGCACGGTGTGGAAATTCAATCTGAAAACGATTTAACTGTATAGCTATGCCAATAATTGTAAACCTCGATGTAATGATGGCCAAACGGAAAATGTCGTTAAATGAGCTTTCAGAAAAAGTAAATATTACACTGGCCAATCTTTCCATTCTTAAAACCGGAAAAGCCAAAGCCATACGATTCAGCACACTCGAAGCCATTTGCGAAGCGCTGGAATGTCAGCCGGGCGATATTCTTGAATATCTGAAGGAATAAAATTCGATTGAACCTGATAAAAAATATTTTTGAGGTCGTGTCGTTTGTTTGAATTAAGACAAGACTTTGTTACTTTAGCCGGCCAAAATATTGCGTTATGATTAAAGTTTTTTCTTCTGTATTTTGTCTGTTTTATATTGTTTTTGCAACTGCTCAGGCGCCTGCAAATTTCAATATAAATGCACAAAAACCCAAAGTAGTTATCGGATTGGTTGTGGAAAATATGCGGCCCGATTACATTCAACGCTACTGGAATAAATTTCAATCTGACGGGTTTAAAAAATTGTATGCGGGTGGGGCGGTTTGTTCCAATGTAAATTTAACACAACATTACCACAGTTACGCCAGCGGAACAGCCACACTTTTTACCGGCGTCAATCCATCCATTCACGGAATTACAGGAAAAACCTGGTACGACAGGTTGCGTTACAGAGAAACCGAATGTACAGAAGATGAATATTATTTTACAGTTGGCTCCGATTCCAAAAACGGAAATGCTTCGCCAAAAAAACTGCTTTCCAATACCCTAACTGATAACCTCAAAATTTTCTCGCAGGGAAAATCGTTGGTTTACAGTGCCGCCATGAACCGCGAATCGGCCATTTTTTCTGCGGGACATGCAGCCGACGGCGCATTCTGGTTCGACACGGAAAATGGAAGAATGATTTCCAGTTCGTTCTATATCAGCACATTTCCAGACTGGGTTCGCGATTTTAATTCGGAAAATTACGGCGAGCGATTTAGCTACCAAAACTGGGTGACCCTGCTGCCCGAAAAAGAATATACCGAAAGTCTGCCCGACAATTACCTGTTTGAAAAAGGATATTTCGGCACCTGGAACACTTTTCCGCACACCATTGGCCGTTATACCCGGAAAGCCGAACAAATGACGCCGGTAAAAACAACGCCTTATGCGAATGAAATTATTAAAGAGTTTGCCATCCGGCTTTTTGAAAACGAACCCATTGGCGAAGATGAACACACCGACTTTGTTACATTGGTATTTTCTTCAATGGATTATGAAAACGGTTCATTCGGCCCTGCCTCTCTGGAAATGCAGGACAGCTACCTTTACCTCGACAAATACCTGGCTGAAGTAATAAACCACGCCGAAAAAAAATTTGGAAGACAAAACGTACTTTTTTTTCTGACAGCCAACACGTCGGCATCGTATCCTGTTGATTACCTGAGAGAAGAATTTCATTTACCTGTAGATCATTTTTCACCCGAAAGTTCACTTGCCCTCCTTTCTTCTTACCTGAATATTACTTACGGAGAAGGGAACTGGATTGAATTTTACTCCGATCTTCAGGTTTATTTAAACCACGATTTAATCAAAAAAAATAAAATCAGTCTGAATGAAATACGGGAAGAAGCATCGAATTTTATCAACCAGTTTGAAGGCGTTCAGTTGTCGATGACAGCACACCAGCTTGAACAGGGAAGTTCAACAAACGGACTTCTGGCAACGTTATATAAATCGTATGCAAAAGACCGCTCGGGAGATTTTCTGTATCTTTTGAAAGAGGGCTGGCAACCGTTCTATAAATTTAAAAAAGTAAATTTTACCGACCAGTCTCATATTCCCCTGGTTTTTTACGGTGCGGGAATTCAACCACAAAATATTACAGAAAAATACAATGCTGTAGATTTGGTGCCTACACTCAGCGATTTAATTCAAATTCCACGGCCAGACAAAAGTCTTGGTGTAACCATTACACAGGTATTAAACAAAAAATAGGGTTTCAAAAAAAATCAAAATAAGAACTGTTCTTATACATTGAGAACCAATCATCTGTTTAATCCGTAATTTGGAATTATCGCCGTTTTCGAACTGAAGACGATTTTTCCGGTTCGGAAACCGAATCTTTTTTCAGCTTATTCCCGGCAACTACACTGTTTTCTGAAAAATTCTGCGGTTTTAATTCGACCGAAATAATGGTGTCTGACACCATAGTAAACGTGGAATTATAACTTTCATTACCTGCACTGGTAATTTTCAGATTCTGTTCGCCCTTTTGTAAAAGCAGCTTATAGTAGCCATCACTGTTTGTGATGGTTCCAATACCCGACGAAGTTTCATAAATAGCCGCATTTTCAATAGGTTCGCCCGAAATAAAATTTTTCACATAACCCGTAAGAGATAAAAGTTGTGCCTCGACGGCCTGGGGAAATATAAAAATTACCCCCAAAATAAATAACCTGAACATTGTTTTCATTGCTTTTCTGAATTGTTTAATAATAATTAATGGCCTTTCTGTAACATGACGTTTTCAGGACTAAAATAGTTGCGTCAACAGTTCATTTTTTTTAACAAAAAATGCACCACAAAGTGTATTATTTATTTGATAAAAATCATCTAATTCTTCTTATTTAAAATTAATCTATTTAAAACATCCAAAATCATGTTGAAAAACAGGCATGTTACGCAACATTGTCCTCGTTTTTTTTCAATCATCTGCTTATTTTTATACCCGGTTTAGCTGAATAAAAATTTAACAGCTGAATTGACCTTACAAGGTGTATAAATTTACTAAAAAACGATTTTATAACTTAAATTTTACCTATGGATCCCATTCAATCTTTAATTAAAGATCTTGCAGATCAATACGGCAGAAAACGGGAAAGTCTTCTGCCTGTTATGCAAAGGGTAGTTCAAAAAGAAAAGTACCTTTCGGAGTACTCGATGATTGAAATTGCCCGGGAAATGGATATTCCCGCAGCCGAAGTTTTTGGAACGGCCACTTTTTATTCGTTTCTGGAAACCAAACCGGCAGGAAAATACATTATCCGTGTATGCAAAACAATTACCTGTGCCATGAAAGGAAAAAACCAGTTGTTGTTTGCCATTCAGGACATGTTGAAAATTAAAATTGGCGAAACCACACCTGACAAAAAGTTTACACTGCTGGAAACCAACTGTTTGGGATGGTGTCACAAGGCGCCGGCTATGTTAATTAACGACGATGTTTATACCGAAGTGACACCGGAAAGGATAAGAGAAATATTAACCGGTTATATGAAAGAAAACAATTAAAACAGGGAACAATGGCATACTCCTATCAATTAAAAAGGGTAGATTTTATTTTCAGAAATGAAAATGACTGGGAAAAAGTACTTTCCGCTACCATAAAAAAGAAACCCGACGAAATTATCAACGAACTCATCAGTTCGGAACTGAAAGGACGTGGTGGAGCAGGTTTTCCGACCGGCTTAAAATGGAAACTGACTGCCGAATCGAAAACAAAGGAAAAATACGTGATTTGCAATGCCGACGAAGGCGAACCGGGAACATTTAAAGATCGTGAAATTCTTTCGAAAGTTCCTTACAAAGTGCTCACTGCAATGGCTGTTTGCGGTTATGTAACCGGTGCTAAAGAAGGTTTTATTTACCTGCGGGGCGAATACAAATTTCTGGAGGAAGAGCTCAATAAAGCGATTGATGAATTTCAGTACTATTGTCAGGAAATAAACCTCGACTTTAAAATAAAAATATTTATGGGAAGCGGCGCTTACATTTGCGGCGAAGAAACCGCTTTAATGGAATCGATGGAGGGCCGCCGCGGAGAACCACGCAACAAACCTCCGTTTCCGACCCAGGCCGGGTACCGTGGCAAACCCACCGTAATTAACAACGTGGAAACCCTGGTGCATACCTGGACCATTTTTAAATACGGCGCCAAAAAGTTTTATGATCTGGGTGTTCAGTATTCCCGTGGAACCAAGTTGTTCTCTGTGTCGGGCGATACGCCAAAACCAGGCATTTACGAACTGGAGCTCGGAATGAGCCTTCAGGATTTTGTTTATGAATTTGGCGACGGCGATACAAAAGCTGTGCAGGTTGGCGGAGCATCAGGATTTTTGGTTCCCCGGAAAAAGTTTAAAGATACGGCCATCGGTTACGAAGGAAAACTTGTTGGTATTTCGCTCCCCACAGGAGGCTCCATGATGCTGTTCAACAGTTCCCGATCGATGTTCAATGTGCTCGACAATTACCTGGAATTTTTCAGGGAAGAATCTTGCGGACAATGCACACCGTGCAGAGTTGGCTGCCAGCAACTGTTGCTTGGAATTAAGGCCGTAAAAAGAGGAGAAAAACCGGCATCGTACCTCGACAAGCTTTTAAAACTCACCGAAACGATGCAACTCACAGCAAAATGCGGGCTGGGACAATCGGTAGCTAATTCTTTCTCTTCCATCGTGGAAAACTTCCGTGAAGAAATGATTTACTAAAACCTTAATTTGAAGCAATGAACAAAAAAGTTAATATTACCATAAACGGTTTTCCGGTTGAAATGCAAAAAGGGAAAACCATACTGGAAGCAGCTGAAGAACAAGGCATTAAAATTCCAACTCTTTGTTACCACAAAGACCTTTGCGTGGCTGGAAACTGCCGTGTGTGCGTTGTTGAAGTGGTAGGCCAGAAAAGACTTTCTGCCGCCTGTGCCACACCATGCGAAGATGGTATGGAAATTCTCACCAACAGCTTAAAAGTAAGAAACTCGAGAAAACACATTATCGAGTTATTGCTGGCGGAACACAATGCCGACTGCACCAAGTGTTACCGAAACGGAAACTGCGAACTGCAGGAACTGGCTTCGGAATATAAAATAATGACCCAGGATTTTATCGAACTGGCACCGCTGAAAAACTACACCATCGATATGTATTCGCCGTCGATAATGAAAGACGACAGCAAGTGCATCAGGTGCCAGCGGTGTGTCAGAACCTGTGCCGAACTGCAGGGGGTAAATGCACTCACCGTGGCCTACAAAGGCGATCGTATGAAAATTGCCACTTTTTTCGAAAAAGCCATGAACGATGTAGTTTGCACCAACTGTGGTCAATGTATAAATCACTGCCCTACCGGAGCATTGGTTGAAAGAAATTACATTGAAGAAGTTTGGAATGCCATTTCCGAACCAACCAAACATGTGGTGGTTCAAACGGCGCCCGCAGTACGCGTTGGCCTGGGTGAAGAAATGGGTATGAAGCCCGGCGAAAGAGTAACCGGTAAAATGGTGGCGGCTTTAAAAAGACTGGGGTTCGATTCAGTACTCGATACCGACTTTACCGCCGACCTTACCATTGTGGAAGAAGGTACCGAACTGCTGACACGGCTGAAAAAAGTTCTGGTAGATAAAGATAAAAAAACCAAACTGCCGATGGCCACATCATGCTCGCCGGGATGGATAAAATACATAGAACATTTGTACCCGGAATACCTCGACAACCTCTCAACCTGCAAGTCGCCGCAACAAATGTTCGGTGCATTGGCCAAAACCTACTATGCCAAAGCGCGAAACATTGAACCGGAAAATATTGTTTCCGTATCCATTATGCCGTGTACTGCAAAAAAATATGAAGCACACCGGCCCGAAATGCACGACAGCGGCTACCGCGATGTCGATTATGTTTTAACAACACGCGAATTGGCCATTATGATTAAACAGGCCGGTCTCGATTTCGAAAAACTTCCGCCTGCGAAGTTCGACAGGTTAATGGGGGATTCAACCGGTGCAGGAGTCATATTCGGCGCCACCGGTGGCGTCATGGAAGCCGCATTGCGCACTGCTTACGAACTGGTAACCGGCCGCGATGTACCTTTCGAAAACCTGAATATTACTCCGGTACGTGGAATGGAAGGCGTAAGAAAAGCTACCATAAAAATTGAAAAACCACTGAAAGAATGGGCATTCCTCGATGGCGTTGAACTTAAATGTGCCGTTGCACACGGTCTGGTGAACGCTAAAAAAATAATGGAAGCGGTGAAATCGGGTGAAGCCGATTTCCATTTTGTGGAAATTATGGCTTGCCCGGGCGGGTGCCTGGGCGGTGGTGGCCAGCCCATTCCAACAAACCCGGAAATCAGACAAAAACGTGCCGACGCGATTTATGCCGAAGACACCGATCTGCCTATCCGGAAATCGCATGAAAATCCTGAAATTCAAAAGCTTTACAAAGATTTTCTAAAAGAACCGTTGGGTGAATTGTCGCATCATTTACTGCATACAAAATACACTAAACGCGAGCGCTTTTGAATGTTAATTTCAATAACTTTAAAAATCCGGTAACTGAAGTTGCCGGATTTTTTTTATTATCGGACAACTTTCCCAAATCGGGAAAATAATGTCGGGATTCTGATTTTAGTAAAACACTATCAATCAACGTTTAACCTCATTCGGATTAATTCTTGAATTACCTGATACATCGTACATTTGATAAAATCTATTGGGGAAGATAAATCTTAAAAATAACAATTTCAGTTTTTAATTTCTGTTTTAAGATGGGTATAAAAAGGATTTCGAAATTTCGGAATCCTTTTTTCAATTTCACAAAAAAGCACATTATTATTATCTTCGGGCAATTTAATTTTTGAGAGAAATGAAAAAAATTGCAAGTATCCTTTTGCTGTTAATCCCCACTGCTCTATTTTCGCAACAGATGAATATTGTATCTTTCAACATCAGATTCAACACGCCAAACGATGGAGTGAATGCATGGCCCAACCGTATTGAAATGGTCGGTGGACTTCTGCAGTTCCACGAAGCCGATATTTTTGGCTTACAGGAAGCGCTGCACGGCCAAATCCTCGACGTTCAAAATCAACTTCCCGGATATGAATGGTTTGGAGCAGGACGCGACGACGGCGAAAAAGGAGGAGAATATTCCCCGGTTTTCTACAACAGATCGAAATTTATTCTTTACGACCACGGTACGTTCTGGCTTTCGGAAACGCCTGATGTTCCAAGTAAAGGATGGGATGCAGCACTCAACCGTATTGTGACCTGGGGGCGTTTTCAGTCGAAAGTAACCGGCAAACAATTCCTGGTTTTTAACACCCATTTCGACCATGTGGGAAAGGAAGCCCGAAAAAATTCGGCAATCCTCATCCAGGAAAAAATCAGGGAAATGACGCGGAATAAAAATCTCCCGGTAATTTTAACCGGCGATTTCAACCTCACTCCCGAAACAGAACCAATTGTTTTGCTGAAAAAATACATGAAAGACAGTTTCGAAGTTACCGAAGAACCTCCCTACGGGCCGGTTGGAACATACAACGGGTTTAAAATCGACGCCGATTTGAGCAGCAACCGCATCGATTACATTTTTGTCCGTGGTGGTATCGATGTGTTGAAATATGCAGCACTTTCAGATTTTAAAGATCACAGGTTTCCGTCGGACCACCTGCCGGTATTTGCCAGAGTTCAGTTAAAATGACAATTGGTTTAATGTTAATTTCACATTGAAAAGTTAAGGCTGTTTCATCTTTTCATCCTCAGATAAAATCCTGATATTTGTCACTCTTGCGTAGTCAGGATAAATCATAAAAACATTAACATATGTTTAAAATTCAAACGTTAAATAAAATCGATACCGAAGGGTTAAGCCTTTTCCCTTTAGACAATTATGAAATTGCCAGCGAAATACCGCATCCCGATGCCATTGTTTTGCGCAGTTTTAATATGCACGAAACGGAGTTGCCAGCTACGTTAAAAGCAGTGGCACGCGCCGGCGCTGGCGTAAACAATATTCCCACAGAAAAATGTACCGAAAAGGGAATTGTGGTTTTTAATACTCCCGGCGCTAATGCCAATGGAGTAAAAGAACTGGTTATTGCCGGATTGCTGCTGGCATCGAGAGACATCACCCAGGGCGTGGAATGGGCGAAAACACTTGCAGGCAAAGGCGATGAAGTTCCCGCGCTCATCGAACAGGGGAAAAAGAATTTTGCCGGTCAAGAAATCAATGGGAAAACTCTGGCGGTTGTTGGGTTAGGCGCCATCGGAGTTTTGGTGGCCAATGCGGCGCACGCTTTGGGAATGAAAGTTATAGGATACGACCCGTACATGTCGGTAAAACAAGCGTTGCAGCTCAGTAATCAGGTAAAATTTGTTAAAGGAATTCAGTCGTTGCTGAGCCAGGCCGATTATGTCACCCTGAATATTCCGCTCACCCCCGAAACAAAAAACTACATCAACAAAGAAAAATTCGGGATGATGAAAGACAACGTCCGGATTCTGAATTTCGCCCGTGGTGGCCTGGTCGATCTGGATGCGCTGGAAGAAGCCATTGAAAAAGGTAAAGTAGCACGTTATGTAACCGACTTTCCGAACAAAAAAACCCTGACCATAAAAAACGTAATTGCCATTCCGCACCTCGGAGCATCCACCAAAGAATCGGAAACCAATTGCGCAGTTATGGCAGTCAACCAGGTGAAAGATTTTCTTGAAAACGGGAACATTAAAAATTCGGTTAATTTTCCTGAAGCTCAAATGGAGCGCAACGGTGGAGCGAGAATTCTGATTGCCAACCAGAATATACCCAACATGGTGAGCCAGATTTCCAGCTTGCTGGCCTCGGAAGGTCTGAACATCGACAACATGCTGAACAAAAAACGTGAAAACATCGCCTATAATATCATCGACGTAGCCAGACCATTGATTAACCCCGAACTAAAAACAAAACTTGAAGCCATTAAAGGAGTGTTTATGGTGCGTATTATTCAGGCGTAAAATACGATACAGAAAAAGGGGAAGCCGCCGGTTTCCTCTTTTTTTGCTATTTTTGGCTTTCACAACACATTTCGTAAACTATTAATTCAAAAAACAATTATAATGAGCAAACGAATTGAAACCAAAGCCGCTGACAATATTCGCATTTTGTCGGCAGCCATGGTAGAAAAAGCCAAATCGGGCCACCCCGGAGGCGCCATGGGAGGAGCCGATTTTATTCACATTCTTTATTCCGAATTTTTAAACTACGACCCGTCGGACATGACCTGGGCCAACCGCGACCGGTTTTTCCTCGACCCGGGCCACATGTCGCCCATGCTTTATTCTGTGCTGGCGCTGGCCGGTTATTACAGCATGGAAGATTTAAAAAATTTCCGGCAGTGGGGCAGCGTAACACCGGGACATCCTGAACTGGATGTGGAACGTGGAGTTGAAAACACTTCAGGACCGTTGGGCCAGGGACATACCATGGCCGTTGGCGCTGCTATTGCGGCAAAATTTCTGGCAGCCCGCTTTGGCGATTGGGTTGCTCATAAAATTTACACGTTCATTTCCGATGGCGGAATCCAGGAGGAAGTTTCGCAGGGGGCTGGCCGCATTGCCGGTTACCTCGGACTCGGAAACCTTATCATGTTTTACGACTCCAACGATATTCAGCTTTCCACAAAAACCGATGTGGTTACCGCAGAAGACACCGCCAAAAAATATGAAGCCTGGGGCTGGAATGTCATCACCATAAAGGGAAATGACCACGACGAGATAAGAAGTGCACTTAAAAATGCCAATGCGGAAACAGAGCGGCCAACGCTGATTATCGGGAAAACAATTATGGGCAAAGGCGCTGTTACCGAGAACGACGAAAGTTTTGAAAGACAAACTTCAACACACGGTATGCCGCTTTCGGGCGCCGGGGCATCATTTGCCAAAACCATCGCAAACCTGGGGGGAGACGCCGAAAATCCGTTTGTTATATTCGACGATGTAAAAGCGGTTTACGACAAACGTAAACAGGAACTTATACAGGCAGCGAAAACAAAAAAAGAAACTCAGGCCAGTTGGGAAAAAGCCCATCCGGAGTTGGCTGTAAAATGGAAACAATTTTTCTCCGGTAAAGCACCTGAATTTGACTTCGCATCGGTTGAACAAAAACCAAATACCGCATCCCGCGGTGCATCAGGAACAGTACTGGGTGCCATGGCCGGAAAAGTGGAAAATCTGATTGTGGCTTCAGCCGACCTTTCCAATTCCGACAAAACCGATGGTTTCCTGAAAAAAACCACCGCTTTTTCCAAAGGCGATTTCAGCGGTTCGTTCCTTCAGGCTGGAGTAAGCGAACTCACCATGGCCTGCCTGGCCAACGGAATGGCACTGCACGGCGGAGTTGTTCCGGTTTGCGGAACCTTCTTTGTGTTCTCCGATTACATGAAGCCTGCCGTTCGGCTGGCTGCGCTAATGGAACTCCCGGTTAAATATGTGTGGACCCACGACGCTTTCCGCGTAGGAGAAGATGGTCCAACCCACCAACCAGTGGAGCAGGAAGCGCAAATCCGCCTTATGGAAAAACTGAAAAATCACAGCGGCAAAAACAGCATGCTGGTGCTGCGTCCGGCCGATGCCGATGAAACCACCGTAGCCTGGAAAATGGCCATGGAAAACATAGACACGCCAACTGCACTTGTATTGTCGCGACAAAATATTGAAAACCTGCCGGTTAACGGAAATGCGTACGAATCGGCTCTACGGGCTGAAAAAGGTGCTTACATTGTGCTAAAACCAGCCGAAAGACCCGATGTGGTGCTTGTTGCGAGCGGTTCAGAAGTTTCCACGCTGGTGGAAGGCGCCAAACTACTCACCGAACGCGACGGGCTAAAAGTTCAGGTGGTTTCTGCGCCGTCGGAAGGATTGTTCCGGAGTCAGTCCGCAGAATACCAGGAAAGTGTACTCCCAACCGGAATTCCACGCTTCGGACTTACCGCAGGATTGCCTGTAACCCTTGCCGGACTGGTTGGCGAAAACGGAAAAACCTTTGGTCTGGAAACTTTCGGCTTTTCTGCACCTTACAAAGTTTTAGACGAAAAACTGGGATTCAACGGAGAAAACGTTTACAAACAGGTGAAAGAGATGATCGGTTAAACCGACTCAAAAAATTTCTTTTGCAAAA
>CAZXHP010000001.1:67133-69364 GCA_964639655.1 uncultured Mariniphaga sp. | reverse complement strand
CCGGGTAATTTCGCCCGGTTTTTTGTTTCCCACCGGGATATCGTCAACCTGAATAACCGGCGTGACTTCGCTGCCGGTGCCGGCAATTATCAGTTCATCGATTTCGTACAATTCGGCTTTTGATAAGGCCCGTTCTTCAACCGGAATACTGTTTTCGGCACAAATTTCCAGAATTACTTTCCTGGTAATTCCGGGTAAAATCAGGTTCGAAAGCGGGTGCGTTATTACCGTTCCGTTTTTTACGGCAAGCACGCTGGAATGCGTAGCTTCGGTCACTTTACCATCGCGAATGAGAATGCACTCCCCTGCCCCGGCTTCCACTGCCTGGTTGTAAAGTATGGTGTTGGGCAGGAGCGCCACCGACTTAATGTCGCAGCGCAACCAGCGAATATCTTCACGGGTAATCACTTTAATCCCCTTTTCCAGAGTTTCGGTAAAAGAAGGCATTGCAAAAGCAAAAGCATAAACCGTTGGCCTGATTTCTTCCGGAAAGTGGTGCATCCGTTTGTTTACTCCGCGGGTTATCTGAATGTATATTCCCGCATGAACACCGGCCAGTTTATTTTCTTCGAGCAATCCGAAAAAAATCGCTTCAAGACTTGCAAAATCTTCAAATCCGATTTGAATTTCTTTTAAACTTCTGGCCAGCCTTTCCAGGTGATCGGCGTAACGAAAAGGTTTTCGGTTATAATATTTAATCACTTCGTAAACGCCGTCGGCAAAAATAAATCCGCGGTCGTCGGGCGAAACGGCAGCTTTTTCTTTCGGAAGAAACGTTCCGTTCAGGTAAACCGTTTCACTCATTTCTGCAGGCTCTTTAGCAGTTTGATTTCTTCGGCCCAAAGGTTCTCGTCGGGAGTTTCCAAAATGAGCGGAATACCGTCAAAACGATTATCTTTCATAATACATTCAAAAACTTCCAGTCCAAGCGTTCCTTTTCCGAGGCTGTCGTGGCGATCTACTTTCGAGCCGTGCTCTTTTTTGGAATCGTTCAGATGCATTCCTTTCAGGTATCCAAATCCGATTACTTCGTCGAATTCCTGAAAAACTTTTTCAAAACCTGCTTTGGTTTTGATGTCGTAACCGGCTGAATAGGCATGAGCCGTGTCGATACAAACCCCCACCCTGCTTTTATCTTCTACCTGGTCGATAATTTTTTTTAACTGATAAAACGAAAAACCGAGATTGGTGCCCTGACCGGCCGTGTTTTCAATTACTGCAATAACACCTTTAGTTTTCTCTAAAGCAATATTAATGGATTCGGCGATGGTTTTCAGGCAGTCCTCTTCGCTGATTTTGTTCAGGTGGCTTCCCGGGTGAAAGTTCAGCCGGTCGAGTCCCAACTGCTCGCACCGCTGCATTTCATCCAAAAATGCATCGCGCGACTTTTGCAACGCCGCTTCTTCCGGGTGGCCCAGATTTATCAGGTAACTGTCGTGCGGCAAAACCCGAGTTGGAGTGTAACCATATTTTTCGCAGTTTTTTTTAAATTTCCCGATGCTCTCATCTGTTAACGGTTTTGCCTGCCATTGCCGCTGGTTTTTGGTGAACAGGGCAAATGCCGTAGCACCGATTTTATGGGCATTTACCGGAGCATTTTCAACACCTCCTGCCGCGCTTACATGCGCTCCTACAAATTTTTCTGCCATAACAAATTTTCTTTTTAAACGTAAAATCCGCCGGAACAATTTTTGCTGTGTAGCGGAATGTTTAGCGAAAATAAGTTTTAAATAGCAATAAAAAAATTCAAAAGCCATGAAACATTTCATTTTATTCGCACTTTTTTTCATGTTATTCCTCCCTGACCTGTTTGCCCAGGAGCCGGCAAAAAGCAGGAGAGACCGTCGCACCGAACGTCAGGAACAAAGAAAGAACGAAGTAAAAAACATGATTCTGGACAAATCGTTCGTATTTATTCCAACCCATGCCATGCCCCTTGGCGGTGGAAGCATTCAGTTGTCTTACACTTTTGAAGCTGAGATAAAAGGCGATTCCATTTTTTCGTACCTGCCCTTTTACGGTGTAGCTTACCATGTGGAATACGGTGGGCGAAATTCAGCTTTCAATTTTTCGCTCCCCATTGAAAATTATGAAATGGATGAAGATGAAAAAGGATATCGGATTAACCTGGAGGTAAAAAATAAGATGGATTATATCACCTATTCCTTTCAGGTTTCAGAGTTGGGATATTCTACCCTCAATGTAACCAGCACCAACAGGCAGGCTATTTC
>CAZXHP010000001.1:29549-67033 GCA_964639655.1 uncultured Mariniphaga sp. | reverse complement strand
ATTTTATGCATTCCTGCATTGTCATTCTTAAACAAAACCATTTTCCAAATGTTATTTTAGCGGTAATCAGACTAAATAGTCTTAAAAGAATTACACATGTATTTGGAAAAACCGGAGATAGCAACAACCAACCAATTGACAACTGAAGAAGCCCTCGACGATTACTACCTGGCTTATTTAAGCCGGCAACTCAGCATTTTGGGTCGTCGCGAAGTACACAACGGGCACGCCCATTTCGGCATTTTCGGCGACGGAAAAGAAATTGTTCAGCTTGCAATGGCCAAAACGTTCAAAAAAGGCGACTGGCGATCTGGATATTACCGCGACCAGACATTGATGCTGGCATTGGGATTACTGCAGCCCGAGGAGTTTTTTGCCATGATTTACGGCGAAACGAACGATAAATTAAATCCTTCCACAGGAGGCCGCAATTTTAATAACCATTTCACCACATCAAACCTCGATGAGAACGGGGAGTTGAAAAATCTGGCGAAAAAATACAATTCAGCTGCCGATATTTCATCCACCGGGGGGCAAATGCCCCGGTTGCTCGGGCTGGCACAGGCTTCTAAAGTCGTCAGGGAAAATCCGGAAATGAAAAAGCATTTAAACAACAATGTTACCGGTAACGAGGTAGCCTTTGGAACCATTGGCGATGCCAGTACTTCAGAAGGGTTGTTTTTTGAAACCATCAATGCTGCCGGCGTAATGCAGGTACCCCTGGCAGTTACGGTATTTGACGATGGTTACGGAATCAGCGTTCCGGTGGAATTACAAACAACAAAAGCCAGCATTTCCAAAGCTTTACAAGGTTTTCAAAAAGAAAAAAATACGAATGGTATTGAAATTTACGCCTGTAAAGGATGGGATTATCCGGCACTGGTGAAAACGTTTAAAGAAGGAATTTCGAAATGCCGGAAAAACCATACGCCTGTACTTTTTCATATCGAGGAACTGACTCAACCACAGGGCCATTCCACTTCGGGTTCGCATGAACGATACAAAAGCGCGGAACGGCTGGAATGGGAAAAAGAATTCGATGGCTTGAACCAGTTCAAAAAATGGCTCCTGGAAACGGGCAAAGCAGATATTGAAACGCTGACCCAAATTGAAAATAAAGCGGCAAAACGCGCCAAAGAAGCAAGGCAGAACGCGTGGAAAAATTTTGCCGGTAGTTTTAATTCTGAAGTGGAGCAACTGGAAACAATAATTGAGGCTATTAAAAAAAGTACAAACGGAGAAATTGATAAAACCGGTGAACTGGAAGAAATTAAACAACGGATTTTCCCCACGCGACGCAAGTATTTAAGTTTTGCCAAGCGCCTCTATTTTTCGCTTCATCCTGATAAAATTCATAAAAAAAATATACAGGAATTAAACACATGGATTTCCGGTTTTGAACAAAAAAGCCGGGATTTTTACAATAAGCATCTTTACCGCAAAGAAGCTGGCTCTGCCCTTAAGGTTAAACCCAAACCCGCCAGATACAATACTGAAGGCATCGAAATAAACGGCTCGGAGATTCTAAGCCGGAATTTCGATGTTTTATTCGAAAAATACCCGACTCTGGTCACTTTCGGTCAGGATACCGGAAAACTGGGCGACGTAAACCAGGGGATGAAAGGCATGCAGAAAAAATACGGAATACACCGTGTTTCCGATGCAGGAATCAGGGAGGCTACCATTATTGGCCAGGGAATTGGCATGGCCTTGCGGGGATTTCGTCCCATTGCCGAAATTCAGTACCTCGATTACCTGATTTACGCCCACTCCACCCTGAGCGATGATTTGGCCAGCTTGCAATACCGCACCAAAGGGAAACAAATTGCTCCGCTGATTGTGCGTACACGGGGCCACCAGCTACAGGGAATGTGGCATGCAGGGTCGCCCATGCAAATGCTGCTGGGTTCGCTCCGCGGCATGTACCTTTGCGTACCGCGTAACATGACCCAGGCGGCCGGAATGTACAACGCGCTGCTGGAAGCCAGCGAACCCGCCCTGGTTATTGAACCATTGAAAGGTTACAATGTGAAGGAAAAACCTCCCAAAAACATGGGCGAATTTAAAGTGCCGCCCGGCATTCCGGAAATTGTAAAAGAGGGAACAGATATCACCTTTGTCACCTATGCCTGGAACGTTCATCATGCGGTAAAAGCAGCCGGCTTGCTTGAAAATTATGGCATCTCTGCCGAAGTGATCGATGTGCAAACCTTGCTGCCGTTCGATGTAAATCATGTAATTCTCGGATCGGTAAAAAAAACAAACAAGGTGCTTTTTATCGACGAAGATGTTTCCGGTGGGGCAACTGCATATATGATGCAAAAAGTACTGGAGGAACAAAAAGCATTCGATTACCTCGATGCCTCGCCACGTACTTTGCCGGCTAAAGAACATCGTCCGGCATACGGTATCGACGGCGAATATTTCTCCAAACCCAATGTGGAGCTCATTTTTGAAACGGTTTGGGAAATGATGAGGGAAACGGATGTAAAACGCTTTCCTGAATTAAAATTTTTGTAGAATTTAGATGCAGAGTAAAGTAGTTGACAAAACTGGCGGAAGCACCGCTAAAAAGAGAAAAATACACCGGGTTACCGTAAATATTTCCTGAAATCTTTATAATCTTTTACAATTTTTACGTTTCGCGGAAGAGCAGGCTGCTGAAGCTGAAGTTGCCATCCTGTAACAAAAATCTTTTGGCTGCTAAAGAGTTCTTTTAAGGAAATCAGATAGTTTTCCATATCTTCTTTCGGGACCGAATTAATAAAAGCGGTAAAACAATAATCAATTTTAACCTGTTTTTGAATCTTTTCAAGATCTTTCCAGGGAACAAACTGTCCGAGATAAATCACATGATAGCCCATTTTTTGAGCCAGATAAGCATAGAATAACAGGCTCATTTCATGCAATTCGTTTTCAGGAAGGAAAAAAAGAATTGTTGCGTCGCGACTGTCGTCGATACCCAGTTTTTCAATTTCCGCAATTAGCTTTTGCCGGAAAATATTGGTGACATAGTGCTCCTGCGCGGGGAAAACAGAACCTACCTGCCAATAGGTGCCCACCCGCACAAAAAATTCGAAAAATACTTTGGTTACAGCATCCTCGAAACCCATATCCTTTATTATGTCGGAAGTGAGCCGGTAAAAGCTGCGATTGTCAAAATTGACCATGTGCAAAATCAACCGATCAACGTATTCCGATTCTGTGGTTCTTCTTTTCGCAATTTCCAAAACCCTTTCATTGATTTTTTCATCGGTCCATGTTGCAACCTTCGATATTTTATAACCAAGCCGAACCAGCAGCGAAACGTTAAGCATCCTGCGCAGGTCATCGTCTGAATAATAACGGATGTTGGTATCTGTACGTTCCGGAACAAGCAGGTTGTAGCGCTTTTCCCAAATCCGGATGGTATGTGCTTTAACTCCTGATAAAACTTCGAGGTCTTTTATTGAATAGCCCTTGTCCTTCATTTGTTTAATATGATTAATTCAAGTTTATTGAAATACTTTTAGTGTAACGTAAATCAAACCTTTTTTGTTTAAACTTAAATTTACAACCTTTAAACAAATATACGCCTAATTTTTTAACAGCCGTTCAAAACCGGTAAAGGCTTTTTTCCATTTTTGATCGGCAGCAGGTAGAAGTATTTTCACTTCAAACGAATTCTGAACAACATTTCTCACTTCTTTTAACGATTTCAGTACGCCCAAAGCTTTTGCCTGCAACAGAATATTGCCAATTGCTGTGGCTTCAGCCGGACCTGCAATTACAGGGATTCCTGTGGCATTTGCAGTAAACTGGTTCAGCATTTCATTGTTGGCGCCTCCGCCTATAATATGCAGTTTTTCTATGGTTTGGCCCGTAACCGATTCAATCTGAGCCACCGTATATTTATATTTCATGGCAAGGCTGTCGTAAATGCAACGGGCAATTTCACCTTTGGTTTCCGGAACGTACTGGCTGGTTTTACGGCAGTAATTACGGATAGCTTCGGGCATATTCCCCGGGTTTAAAAACAGGGGATCGTCGGGATTGATAAAACACTTAAAAGGTTCGGCGCGGGTACTAAGCCTGACAATTTCCTGCCAGTCCAGTTCCTTTTTCTGGTCCCATACTCTTTTGCACTCCTGTATCAGCCACATTCCCATAATATTTTTCAGGAACCGGGTAGTTCCTTCCACGCCTCCTTCGTTGGTAAAATTCATCTCCAGCGATTTTTCAGCAACCAGAGGCCGGGAACTCTCAATACCCAGCAGCGACCAGGTTCCTGAACTCAGGTAAGCCCAATTCTCACCGTCCGCAGGAACGGCAACAACTGCAGACGCAGTATCGTGCGAAGCCACTGCCACACAAGGAATTGGTTTACTTCCAGTTTCTTCCTGAATTTCAGGAAGAATTTTGCCCAAAACCGTTCCCGGCTGAATAATTTCTCCACCCAATTTTCTGTCAATCCCTGCAGCGTCGAAAAGCTGATATTCCCATGCTGCTTTGCCGGGTTTTAACAATTGTGAGGTACTGGCAATTGTATATTCATTTTTCTGAATTCCGGTAAACAGATAATTTAATGCATCGGGAGTAAACAATAACTTTTCAGCAGTTTGCAGCTCGGGATCTTCATTTGTAACCGAGGCAAACAATTGAAAAAGTGTATTAAACTGCATAAACTGTATTCCCGAAAGCTTATAAGTTTCTTTTGGAGACAACCGTTGAAAAAACTGTTCCATCGATTTATCCGTCCTGTGATCGCGATACGCAAAAGGCAGGCCTGTCAACCTTCCCTTTTTATTTACCGGAACATAATCAACTCCCCAGGTATCGATTCCAATAGCATCGGGTTGCACTCCCGTTTCGGCTATACACTTCCGCAAACCAGTTTTCAGTTCATCGAACAATGAAAATATATTCCAGTAAAATGAGTTGTGAATGCGAGCCATCTGGTTTTTAAACCGGTGTACTTCAATCAGTTTTAGTTTGTAATTTTCAAGAGTACCCAACATGGCCCGGCCGCTTGAGGCTCCTAAATCGAATGCTAAAAAATAGTTTTTGCTCATTCTTTTTTGTAATTTATGCTCAAATAAAACGATTTTAGCGGTAACCGCTACCCTGCGCTGTCATGAATTTATTCAAACATTGTGGATAAATTCTTGTTGAACTTTTTAAAAGAACTAAAAATGCTATTGACTTTTGCGAAAATTTACACGAAATTTGAAAAAAAATACAAATTAAAATTAAAACTTAAAGCTTAAAAAAATGATGAAAACTTTACTCAGGTTCACGCTTTTCGCGTTTTTTGCCCTGACAGTGGCACAACCGGTTAACGGACAAAGGTTATTAAAAAAATTGCAGGAAAAAGTTCAGGAAAAGGTTGAAGAAAAAGTAGAAGAACGTGCCGACCGGAAAGTGGACGAAGCCATTGACAAACAGCTCGATAAAATTGAAGAGTCGTTGGAAAGCAAATCGGACAGCGACGCCGACAACACTGGAAACAGCGCGGACAGAAACCGTGAACAACGTATGCAAAACATTCTGAAAGGACTGGGAGTATCGGGCGAGCCGGTTCCGGTGGCCGACAGCTATGTATTCGATCATTTAATCGAAATGCACATTGAATCGTTCGACAAAAAAGGTAAAAAGGAAAGTGAAGGTGAGTTTATTACGCATCTCAGTTCAAATTCGAAAAGTATGGCCTACCAGGTGGTTTCAGGCGACATGGGTAATCCGGGACAGGGTATGTTTATTATCGATGCGGAAAATGGCGCTACCATTATTATAAGCGAAGAAAACGGTGAAAAAACCGGAATTGTTTATGGTATGGGAGCTTTTTTCTCATCGATTGGTGAAACCTACGAAGAAGAAACAATGGATTTGACGCCCGAAGCATATCTGGCTAATCCGAATGTAAAAAAAACCGGTCGAACCAAAACCATTGCCGGATACAAATGTGAAGAATACAAATTCGACGACGAAGATACCGATTCGGAAGTTTGGATTACCCGGGACTTGAAAATGAATACCCAGGATTTTTTCAGTACACTGTTTAAAACCAACCTTTATGCCCGCGGCGTGCCATGGGGCTACATGATGGAAGCAACGTCGGTTGACAAAAAATCCGGCGAAAAATCGGTAATGCAGGTCACCCGTGTCGATTCCAATTCCAACACCCGTTTTAACATAGCCGATTATCAGATAACCAACCTGGGCTCGTTTACTATGCCAACCGGAGAGGAGTGATGGAATGAAAAATAACGTACCTTTAATTTTAGTACTTTTTGTGGCATTCCTTTCAAAAAATACCGGGGCCCAGATGCGTTTCGGTGTGTTTGCCGACTGCCAGTATTGTGACTGTGAAACAATGAATAACCGTTTTTACCGAAATTCATTGGAAAAACTGGAAGAGGCTATTACGCATTTCAATCAGAACGAAAACCTGCAGTTTGTTGTGAACCTCGGCGACCTTATCGATCGCGATATTGAAAGTTTCAACCCCGTAAATTCCGTCCTCGAAAAATCGGAGAAACCTGTTTCCCATATTATAGGAAACCACGACCTCGAAGTGGAAAAGGAACAACTGGAACTTGTTCCTGAAAAACTGGGAATGCGCGAGTTATACTACGCTTTTGAAAAACAAAACTGGAAGTTTATTTTCCTGAACGGAAATGGCATCTCATTCCTTTCGACCGATCCGGAAACGGTAAAACAGGCTGAAAAAATAACGCAAAAATTGCAGGCGGAAGGCCGACCGAATTTCCATCCGTGGAATGGTGGAATTGATTCCGGCCAACTAAGCTGGTTAAATTCCCAATTGAAAAATGCCGAAAAGAAAGGGAAAAAAGTAGCGATTTTTTGCCACTACCCGCTCCTCCCGCTGGAAAGTCACACCTTGTGGAACAGCGGCGAAGTGCTCTCCATTTTGGAAAAACACAGCTGTGTAAAGCTTTGGATGAACGGGCACAACCATGCCGGGAACTATGCTTTTCAAAACGGCATTCACTTTGTCAACCTGAAAGGTATGGTTGAATCTGAAACCGAAAATGCATTTGCGGAAGTAACTTTAAATGAAAATGCTATTGAAATCAAAGGTTTTGGGAATGAAAAAATGAGAACCCTCCCCATCAAATAAAATTTCTTTTTCCCCTTAAAATAATTGAATATACGGGATTGCCAATTGCACAAATATTCATAATTTTGAATAAGAGTTAAAGAACTTTTTTTATGAATTTAAAATTGTAATCAGAATGAAAAAATTTACCTTCTTGATCGCACTAACAGGTGCAGTTCTGTTTTCAACAGCACGAAACACGGAAACACTCCAAAAAAAATTGGACATGGCCCGGGAAAAATATTCCCGCATTACACAATCCGGTCTTTTATTGCACAGCCAGCCGGGTTTTCAAACTAAAAATTTTCTGCCTTTGGAAGAGGGACTAAAAAGTGCAGCTGCAGCGATGAAGCTCGACAGTATAGTGTCAACAACATCGGACAGTGAATTGGGTGGATGGAAGAACGATACAAAAGACGAATACTTCTATGATTCAGAAATGAAAAACACCATGTGGCAAAACAGCGACTGGAATACTGAGACAGATGCATGGGAAATATGGTCGAAAACCGAGGTGGAATACAATGAAAACGGCTCTGTTGAAAAAATGTACATTTATGAATCCTACGAACCGGGAACAGCGCTCACCCTAATGAATACAGTAAATGTTTTTTACAACGAGGCCGGCCAGCTTGACTCGGTTCAACACTGGTATGCCCAGGGCCCCGACACATGGGCACTGGAAGGAAAACAACATTATTTCTATGATGATTCGGATCGGCTGACTGAAATGAAATTATGGGTACTCAGCGAGGACGAAGGCGAAGAATTTATGTCAGTTATGCGTATTGTATTCACCTACACAACCGCCGGCAGAACGGAAACCTCATCCATGTTTTTTGTTTTTGAGGAAACAGAAATGCTTTTTTTCAAAACAACATACAACTATGATGGCTCTGCCCGGTTAGCATTTACAGAAGACTGGTCGCTAAACCCCATGACTTTTGAGTTGGAGAAAGACACCCGTACCGATTTTGAATACAACGCGTCGGGTGACGTATCTACCGAAACATTTTCAACTTGGGATGCTGCAGGCGAGGTATGGGTACCGGAAGAAACCGATGAATATACCTACCATGATTTCAGCAACTCCGATGTATTTTATCCTTCCTATCTAATGTATTTTGGAATTGTTGAAGAGATGCCTGTTTCGGGTAAGGCGGTGGCCGAAATCGAAACCATGGAATGGCTGGAAGGAACCTCGCAGCTTTCAGCCAAATCAATTTTTTATTACTCCGGAGGAATAAACACTTTTGCAGATAATCCAAACGTAACCGGATTTTCTGTTTATCCGAACCCTGCAATGGAGCACGTAACTTTCAACTGGAGCGAAAACCATCCAACGCTTTCACTCGATATTTATCAGATTACCGGCAGCAGAACTTTGCATAAACAAATCGTTTCGGGCACGCCGGTTTCTCTTTCCGGAATGGATAACGGCATCTACTTTTTCAAACTAAGTAAAGGCAGCCAAACCCTGCACTCGGGTAAACTGGTCAAAAAATAACGGTGTAAATTCCGCAGCTTCAAAACAAGGGCAGCATTGTTTCGCACAGGTTGCCCTTGTTTTGGTTTACACCAATCGACAGAATAGCCACGGAAACACCGCTGCAATCAAATCCTGCCGTTTTTGTCCCTACAAACGCAAACGACTAAGGAAAAAATTAAAACCTGCCGACTAAACAAACAGAACAAATAAAACCTAACTTTACACCGTGAAAAAATTGATTAAAACAGCAGGAGCAGTATTAACTGCAATGCTATACAGCGTTGCGGTCTATGTGGCTGTGGCATTTATGTCGCCGCCGGTTTCGCCTGTTTTCGAATCGCAACCTTCGGAAAATCGTATTTTTTTCGAGGTCAGTCCTTCCGGTATTCTCGGTATTCCGCTAAATCAGGAGACCACAGTTAATTTATTCAGCGGGGCAAAATATTCGGATTCAGATTTTCAGTACAAACCACATACTGCAAGTTTAAAATATGCAGAAAAAATCCTTACATCTGAATTTGTTCAGTATGTTTTTCAGTCCAAAAACTTTCCGGTACGCTTACGAAAAGCAGATTTTCTTTTCCCTTTCCATTATTTCTGGTAATCCGTTTCAGAACAACATGAGGTTATTGTACAATGCCACTGGCTGATGTAAACGTACATTTCACCGGGTAAATTTTTAGTGTTGAAATAAAATCCGGATGTACGCCTGCATCGGAAACAGCATTCGTTTTAGCAAGCCTGATGGCCAACTTCATGCCGAAAACAGCAGGAATAAAACTTTCTGTAAAATTTCATTTTGTTTCAAACTTTAAAAATATTCTAAAATGGATCTGGGAACAATTATTATAACCCTCGTATTTATTACCATTGTAACGGTACCTTTTCTTTTAACCGGTTACAGCAAAAAAAGAAAGAAAAACAACCTGTTCCGCCGGCTAACTGAAATGGCGGAAGGTGAAGATTGTGTCATTACGCAGCATGAATTTTGCGGCAACTTTGTGATTGGTCTCGACGGGATGGCCGGTCGTCTTTTCTTTTTAAAAAAAGTGGAAAACCTGGAAATTTCCAAAAGTGTAAATCTCCGGGAATTCAAAAGCTGCAGACTTGTCAATTCAAACCGCACCGTTGGTGAAAAAAAATCAAGCTACAGTGTTATTGACAAACTTGAATTGTGTTTTTATCCGCACGATAAAAGTAAACCCGATATTTCGGTTGAATTGTACAACGATGAATACGACAGTTTAACCTTAACGGGCGAGTTACAGTTGGCCGAAAAATGGGAAAAGCTGTTGAATGAACGGATGAAAAAACCGAAAAATGTCGAATCAGGAACCGGCACTCAGCCCGCAGCAACAGCCGCTGCACCAAAACGCCGGCGCCTCCGAAAACGGATGGTGGTCTGAAAAAGAAGCCGGCGTTCTTTTGCAGATGCCGGCTGTCTTTTCAGGATGAAGGGTGTAAAAGCCAATATCGGAGACAGACACAGCTGTTTTCCGCAAACCACACATGGTTTCACTCAGAATCACCTGTGGTTTTGGCCAAAACCTTTATGGAAAAAGCGAGTTGAAGTTCAGTCGTTAATGCTTCCACTTTTCCGTTAACCCGAAACCACTCTTCATGCGAACTGTCGCGAATAGCAATTTGTAACAATTCATAAATTTTTTCCTGATAGTTTTCAATTTCGGGTACATCCGGTTTTTGCGATTTATTTTTTTGACGGATTTCATCAATTGCATTATAAACAGGCATAAGTGTATTAATTCCCATTCCACTCCCACCCGGGAAAAAATCTGATGTTAAATGAGCAATCAGTAATTCAAGTTCATTCAGCAAATGCATAAAACTTTTTACAGCTTCCTCCTTATTTTTTGCCCTCCACCACCAGCCCTTCGATTTTTTTTCGATTTCAGGGTTACACGCTTTTAATCCCTCCATAGCTGAAAACAATTTCGGACGAATATTATCTTCAAAAAGGTACCGGTTGAACCGATCCCACAAAGCATTCACCTGCTCATCACTGCTCAGGTCGCATTTTCGCACATCGGTAAGTATTTGCTGGCGTTCAATTCCAAGCGCACCCACCGAAGTTTTTACTACATCCAAATAAATCAGTACACGTTTCGTAACATCCGGACTATCATTGGCTTTTTTAATAAGTTTCGCTATTTCCTGCCCCAATTCTATCGCAGACTTACCAATCATTATACCTGAATTAAAATCCATATCTAACCCTCCCAAAATCAACGTTCAACATTTTTTTATCAATTCAATTTTTATGTATCTCTGACTGTTTTTGCCGTTCTTCAATTTCGGTATATTTTTAATGAAAGTCAACCTGTTTCTGCCGGAACCCTGGAAAAAGCAATTGTTTCGAAACGGTTCAAATCCATGTAAACCAAACAGATATAATTCATTTCGTAAATATTTTCAAAAAATCTAACGGTACACAACTACCTGTTCAGTTCAAATTTTGGAATAAGCTGACTTCAATTTTCAAATTTTTATCATTATTACTTGTATTCATTTCACAGGATATTTCTATTTCTCACAAATTCAGGCAATGGCATTTTAAATCCACTTTATTCCGGTTTTTTGTTCATTTGGCAGAAGAACAAAAGAAAATAATTCCTATATTTTGAGCACATAAAAAAAACCAGGAATTATGGACTTTCCGTTGTTTCACCTCGATTTTATGGGCAACCGGATGTTGGTTGCGGTTATTGCCATTTTGCACGTTTTAATCAACCACGCCCTGGCAGTGGGTTTTGCGCCGCTGGTTACCCTGCTCGAGTTCAGGGGTTATCTGAAAAGTAAAACCAAACCCGACGAAGGAAAAGCCTGGGATGAAACAGCACGCAAACTTATGTTTTTTGCCTTTGTAATTACCACTTCGGTTGGAGCGCTTACCGGCGTAGGCATTTGGTTTGCCACATCGCTGGCCAACCCGGCGTCGCTCGGAAGCCTCATCAGGGTATTTTATTTCGCCTGGTTTACCGAGTGGATCATATTTGTGCTCGAAGTGGTGTTCATCATGATTTATTACCTCACCTGGAAAAAATCGAACGAATCGCCCAGGCGAAAACGACAGCACATCAGGTTTGGCCTTTTCCTGAGCATTTTTTCCTGGCTCACCATGGCCATTATTGTGGGCATTCTGGCTTTTATGATGGACCCGGGAAGCTGGATAGAAAAAAAATCGCTGGTTGCAGGATTCCTGAATCCGATTTACCTGCCGCAACTGGTCTTCCGCACGCCCGTTGCCATGATGATGGCCGGCACCGTTGCCCTGATGTTTGTGGCTTACGCACTGAAAAAACAGAATAAATGGAAAACCAATATCCTGAAATACATTTCGTTCTGGATTTTACTGTGGATGCCCGTTGCCGCGTCGGGTGCATTTTTATACTACTGGCACATTCCGCGCGCCATGGTTGGCAACCTGCCTGTCGCTTTGGGCACACAGCAGTTTCAGGACTGGTACGGCTCGCTGGTTACTACAATGATTGTAGTTGTTTCCATCGGGTTTCTGGTCGGTATTCTGGGAACATTTTCGCCACGCCGGTTGCCCAAACATCTGCTGATTATTCCGGTTGCAGCTTCTTTCCTTTTTCTGGGAACATTTGAACGGTTGCGCGAATTTATACGAAAACCCTACGTTATTGGCGACTACATGTATGCCAACGGAATTCTGGTGGAAGAATATCCGCTGTATCAGCAAACCGGAATTTTGAAACATTCGCCCTACACCGCTTTTTCAGAGGTTACCAAAGAAAATAATATTAAAGCCGGTGAAGCTGTTTTTACGCTGGCCTGCACCCGCTGCCACACCACGCACGGCATCAGTTCTGTGGTTCGCAAATTCGAACGCATGTACGGCACCGAAAACCCGTTGAATGAAGATGCGATGAAAACCTACATTAAAAGTATGCATAACGTACGGTATTATATGCCGCCCTTCCCCGGAAACGAAGAAGAACTCGGTGCACTTGCCGCTTATATTGCAGCGCAGCAAAAAAGGCCAAAAACGCTCGAAGGGCCTCAAATAAAAGGTGTAGATGTAAAAGAAATTGAATTCGAAACTCAAAACGAATAGACATGATAACGGCAATACTCACTCAACTTCCGGTTCCGAAAGACATTCCCTTGCCTTTACCGCTGCCGGAGTGGTTACTAATTTTTATCCTGATTTTGTCTTTTTTACTCCACATCCTGTTTATCAACCTGATGGTGGGAGGCAGCGTGCTCACCTTTTGGTATGAATGGCGGGGCAGAAAAAACAAAGATTTCGACCGCCTTGCCCGCGAAATTGCAGCGACCATAACTGTAAATAAAAGCCTGGCTGTTGTTCTGGGTGTGGCACCTTTATTATCTGTAAATGTGCTTTACACGCTCTATTTCTATTCATCCAATGCCCTCACGGGAAACATCTGGATTTCGGTAGTTCCGTGGGTAGCCGTGGCATTTCTGGTGTTGTACCTGCACAAATATTCGTGGGACCGGCTGGCCGACAACAAACCGATGCATCTCGGCATACTGGCCATCGGAATTTTCAGTTTTCTGCTTATTCCGTTTATTTTCCTTACCAACATCAACCTGATGCTTTTCCCGGAAAGATGGGGCGAGGTGGAAGGTTTTTTCAGTGCCATGACCCTGCCCAATGTTTTTCCGCGTTATTTTCATTTTCTGACAGCCAGCATGGCTGTAACCGGATTTTTTCTGGCCTGGTGGTTTGGCCGGAAATCGTTCACGACCGAAACCAAATTCAAAACGCTTCAGAAAAATGAAATTAAAAAACAGATGCTGAACCTCGCTCTGGTAGCCACCGGAATGCAGTTTATTTTCGGTCCGCTGCTGTTTTTAACGCTGCCTGCAAAAGGTGTTACCTGGGGACTGTTTTGGGTGATTTTGGCCGGAGCAACCATAGCTGGAATCATCATTTACCAGCTCTGGATTATGATTAACGAAGTGGAAAAAGTTCCCGGAAAACGATTCTACCTGGTGCTTGGATTATTTACACTTCTGGTAGCTTTTATGGGCACCGGACGGCACATGTACCGCGAAGATGCGCTCTCTACCCACAAACAAATGATGGCCCAGCGAACCGCATACCATTGGGAAGAAGTGCGAAAGGCACATGAGAACCTGCTTTTACCGCAAGTGGAAAGTGAAGCCGGGTCGTTTACACCCGGACAGAATATTTTTGAAACCAACTGTGCCATTTGTCACGCTCCTGCAACCCGGCTCATTGGTCCGGCCATGACCGAAGCCGCACCGGTTTATGAAAATAATATTGAAGCGTTAAAACAGTGGATAAAAAACCCCGGACGAAAACGCATGGATTTTCCACCCATGGCCGGGTTTCCGCATTTTACAGACAAACAGCTTACCGATGTGGCAGAGTATGTCCTCCAAAAAGAATGGGAATAAAATCCAATTTGGCAAAAATTTCAATTTAGGAACAAAAATTGTTGTATTTTTCGCGCTGTTTCAAAAAACCATAGGATACGATGAGACTCAGTTCGAGAATGCAATTTCTTTTAAAAAACGGCTTGCGGGGTTTTGCCTGGCTCGCCGTTTTACTTATCGCGTTTTTCTTTTTCGAAGAAATTGTAATATCGAATGCGCCCGATGCATGGGTTGAACAGTTTTATGCAAGACCCTTAATTATTTACCTGATTTATTTTGCTTCCGAGTTTTTCTTTGGAATTATTCCACCCGAACTCTTTATGATTTGGGCTTTAAAAAAGGGAGAGTTATTGAATTATGTTTTAACTGTTTCGTTTTTTGCAGTGGTTTCATATGGTTTGGGATATGTCACCTTCCTCATCGGGCAGTTCATTTATAAAAAAGTCACATTCAGGTATGTACGCATAAAATACCTGAAAAAATCGTGGCCGCAGCTAAGAAAATACGGCATCTTTTTAATTATAGTAGCAGCGATTACTCCCTTGCCCTGGTCGGCCATTTGTCTGCTGGTCGGTTCAGCCGGTTATCCTTCCGGACGTTTTCTGCGGTATGCGCTTTTTCGTTTGCTCCGGTTTGCCGTTTACGGATTTATCATTTTTCAAACCCACCAGATTTAAAAATTATCAACAATCAAAAAACCAAATATAAAATCAACTATTTATAGCAGTTGAATTTCATATATTTGTGTTCAAAATAAATAAAATAACTATGACAGTTAAAGAACCCATAGAAGATTTTTTAAAATATCTTTACCCAAATGAAAGTAGAGTTTTTCAAGCAGATGCATTAACAGAATTAAAAAAATTCGAAACTGAAAAATTTGATCTTGTTATAACATCTCCTCCATACAACGTTGGAAAAAAATATGAGACAAAAACTTCAATTGAAAATTATTTAAAGAAACAAAAATCTATAATAAAAGAAATTGTTAGAGTTACTTCTGAAAGGGGTAGTATTTGTTGGCAAGTTGGAAATTATATCGAAAAAGGAGAAGTTTTTCCACTTGATATATATTATTATCAAATCTTTAAAGAGCTTGGATTGAAGTTAAGAAACAGAATTATTTGGCACTTTGGACATGGCCTTCACGCGTCAAACAGATTTTCAGGACGTTATGAAACAATTTTATGGTTTTCAAAATCTGACGATTACATCTTTAACCTGGATGATGTAAGAGTTCCTTCGAAATATCCGGGGAAAAGACATTTTAAGGGTCCCAAAAAGGGTCAACCATCTGGTAATCCAAAAGGTAAAAATCCTTCTGATATCTGGCAAATAGTTGCTCAGGACTGGGAAACATGTTTATGGGATATTCCAAATGTAAAATCAAATCATCCGGAAAAAACTGTCCACCCCTGTCAGTTTCCGGTTGAACTGGTAGAAAGGTGTATTCTAGCCTTAACAAACAAAAACAGTTGGATTTTGGATCCATTTGCAGGAGTTGGTTCAACATTAATTGCTTCAGTAAAAAATTACAGGAATTCCATTGGAATAGAAAAAGAAAGTGAATATGTCCAAATTGCAAATGAAAGAATTCAACAATTAAAAACAGGAAAAATAAAGCTACGGCCTATTAATAAACCAATACACACTCCCAAATCAAATGACAGAGTTGCTCAAATTCCTGAAGAATGGTTAACGGGAACAAACGACTAAGCCATGAAAATTGCTAAAAAATACTCTCATCTCAATGGAGAAGAATACTTGATTGTTCATCATAATGACTTGTACAATGAAATTAAAACAGTAATAAGCAATGTTGATGCAGATTTTTTTAAGACAAAAATCAGTAAAGAAAAAAAGAGCAAAGGAACTTCTTTTTATAGCCCTAAAGATTTAAATTCTGCTTATGATAATGAATTTGCAAAAACAGGATGGAAAGAAAGCAGATATCAATATTACATAACTCTAAATAGAGAGCTAATGGAAAAAACACTCACCATGTCAGCAAGTGAACAGAAAAAATTTTTAATAAGTCACGGAGAAAAACAACCTATTTTTAGTTATAATCAAACAGATTTTGTGAAGGATAAAATCGCTGTTGAAGTTCAATTTGGCAAATATGCATTTGTAGCTTACGATCTCTTTGTAAAACATATGTTGTTTTACTCGGGTGGCATAATAAACCTTGGCATTGAAATACTTCCAACAAAAAAGATGCAGACCGAAATGTCTTCTGGTGTTGCATACTATGAAGGTGAGGTTTACAATGTCATGAGACAGGGTAGAAACAATCCGGCAGTACCTTTGCTAATTTTGGGAATAGAACCTTGATTTACTTGATTTTAAGCCAAAAAAATAAGTATTTCGCGCATTTTTGATAAAGATAATACTAATCAAAATTTCCAATCATGAAAAATTTTCAATCATGAAAAAATTACTATTTCTTTTGGTAACCGTCCTAATAGCCACACCATTATTTTCCCAAACGAACTTTAACGGGCTGAACATGAACATGGGAAATCTTTACCGCATGTCGGATGTTGAAACCCGTTCGATAAGTCCCGAAAATTTTACAGGGGAAAAAGGAAAAGGAGGAATGGCAATGCCCGATCCAAATGCGCCAGTAAATACGGCCAATGCCACGAACGCCGCACGCGATTTGGGGCAAGGCTGGAAAGTGAATCCGTTTATCCGCATCAAACCCTGTGAAACGTTTACAGTGGAGGAAGCTTCTGAATGGACCGCACTGTTTGACCGATCATCGGGCTGGGTTGGCGCCGACGGGATTTTTACGATTCCGGTAAACGGAATAGATAAAGCCGGAAGCGCTGACAGTACACTTTTTATATTTAGTGACACCATGATTGGTGAAATTAAAGGAGGTGAATTGCAGCCCGGCTGGTCGATGGTAAATAATTCGGCAGGCTACCTCCGAGGAAGCGAAGCCCGTGAAGACAGGTTCCGGTTTTATTGGAATAAAAACGATAAAGGCAAACCGCAGGCTCTTTTTATTCCCGATACCCCTTCGGCAGAAAAAGGTGATTATTACTGGCTGGGCGATGGTTTTGTAAATGCAGGACACAACAATGCTACCTATATTTTTGCCTACCGTATGCGGAACCTCAGTAATGAGGAGTGGAGTTTTTCTGAAATGGGAAATGTGCTGATTGTTATACCACCCGGGAGCAAACCACCGTTTAAAAACCACCGGCAGATTGAAACTCCTTTTCATTTCGATGCTACCCGTGCAGAAGAAAAGGGCTCGTTTGGAGCAGGGATTCTGGTCAATACAAAAACTGCCGGAGTTGAAAATCCCGATGGATACGTTTATGTTTACGGCGTAAAAGGAAAATCAAAACAGCTATTGGTTGCAAGAGTTTTGCCCAAAAATTTTGAAGATTTTGGAGCCTGGCGGTTTTGGGATGGTAACAGGTGGAATGCAGATATGTACAGGTCTGTTCCCGTTGCGGAGAATGTTTCCAATGAGCTGAGTGTTAGCCACTTGCCTGACGGACAGTATGCACTGGTTTATCAGGAGGGTGGAATGGGGTCAACAATAGGACTCAGGGTAGGAACCACGCCTTACGGTCCGTTTGGCCCTCAAATTGATTTATGGGAATGCAAAGAACCGCAGCAAAAAAATATTATCACTTACAATGCAAAAGCACATCCGGCTCTTTCCCGACCGGGAGAGTTACTGATTAGTTACAATGTCAACGCTTTCGATTTTCTCAACGAGATAAAAAAGAAGCCCAATTTATACAGGCCACGGTTTATAAGGGTCAGAATTGGAAATGAAAATTAAAAACAAAAGAATTTACCGGAGAAAATGAAATTTTCAAGCAAACAAGCCTTTAAGATTTTTGTTGTACTGATTTAGCAATACCATATTTAATGCTACAAAAACTTAAAAAAAAGTGGAACATCAAAAGCAACGTTCAACTGGTTTTAATTCTTGTTATCTTCTCTGTAACAGGAAGTGCCTCGCTGGTAGTGAGAAAAGCAGTTTTTCTCTGGATAGGAATAACACCTGACACAAGCTTGTGGATAAAAGTTCCGCTTTATGTGCTGATAATTGTCCCCGCTTATCAAGTTCTGTTTCTAATCATCGGAACCCTGCTTGGGCAGTTCAGATTTGCCTGGGAATTTGAAAAAAAGGTTTTTTCGCGTTTTAAATTAAGGAAATGAACAGCTTACTAATCACCGTAATTGTATTGTTTATGAACACTTTATCGAATCAAAACAAAAAAACAGAGTTGACAACACTTGGTGGCGGCTGTTTCTGGTGTACCGAAGCCGTTTTTCTGGAAATGAAAGGTGTGGAAAAAGTGGTTCCGGGCTACAGCGGAGGTCATATTAAAAACCCGGCTTACCGCGAAGTTACTACCGGACGAACAGGGCATGCTGAAGTAGTACAAATTACGTTCGATCCCGATGTCACAAGTTTTTCTGAAATTCTGGAAGTGTTTTTTATGACACACGACCCTACTACCCTCAACCGGCAGGGGAACGACATTGGCACGCAATACCGGTCGGCAATTTTTTACCACAACGAAATGCAGAAAAGAACAGCAGAAAAAGTAATTGAACTGTTTGAACAGGAAAAGGTATATGACGACCCGATTGTTACAGAAGTAACTCCTTTCGAAACTTTCTACCTGGCCGAAGATTACCACCATAACTATTTTGAAAAAAACCCGAATCAGCCTTACTGTCAGTTTGTGGTGGCTCCGAAAGTGGAGAAATTCAAAAAAATATTCAGGGAAAAACAAAAAGAAAACTGATTATGAAACAAGTACTTTTTCTGTTACTTTTTACAATGCTGGCAACCACAGTGTTTTCGCAGCGGGAGTTTAGCTATACCGAAGGGGATTCTGTTTATACCATGAAACGCTATGTCTTTATGTTACTGAAAGCAGGCGAGGTACGCAGCCAGGATTCTTTGGAAGCAGCCAAAATTCAGGAACTGCATCTGGCTCATTTAAACAAAATCAGTGAATCGGGCAAACTGATTGTAGCAGGGCCATTTGAAAACGGAGGCGAAAACCGCGGGCTTCTCATTTTTGATGTGGAAACCGTTGAAGAAGCATTGAAACTTGAAGAAGAGGATCCGGCAGTGAAATCGGGCCGGTTAAAAATGGAGGCCTTTTACTGGTGGGGAGCTAAGGGGACAACAATTCAATAAGAAAAACCGGCTTAAAAATGCCGGTTTCACTTTACAGAACACACAATTTTTCGGTTATCAAGCTGATTTTGCAGCAGGTTCAGAAGCACAACCCTCGCGGTATTCGGCAATAATTTGCTTCACCTGTGTGGGCGCCACCCGGCCATAAACTTTTTCGCCAACCATTACCACGGGCGCCAGGCCACAAGCTCCAACACAGCGCAGGCAGTTCAGCGAAAACTTACCATCGCCGGTCGATTCTCCCACCTCCACTTTCAATTGCCGTTTAAATTCGCTCAGCACCTGTTCGGCACCCCGCACATAACAAGCCGTTCCCATACAAATGGAAATGGGAAATTCCCCTTTGGGAATCATGGTAAAAAAGCTGTAAAAGGTAACTACTCCGTAAACCTTGGCCACAGATGTTTTTAATTCTTTGGCAACTACTTCCTGCACCTCGGCAGGCAAATATCCCAGTTTGTGCTGAACTTTGTGCAGGACATTTATCAGTTCACCCTCGCTGTTGTTAAACTCTGCACAAACATCTTTTATAATTTGTATCGTACTTTCTGCAAGTTTTATTTTTGGCATGACTAATAATTTTTTTATGTTCTGTCAAAATATTCGGTATGCAACAAATGGTGTGCTTTTTCGCTCATCGGTTTACCCAGAAATTCTTCGTAAAGCTGAATAATGTATGGATTCTCGTGCGACTTCCGAATCTTTTTGTTGCTGTCTTCCTGATAGATAGCCATCTGGCGTTTTTTCAGTATTTCGGCATTTCCATGATGATACGGTTGTCCGCCGCCGCCAATGCAACCTCCGGGACAACTCATAATTTCGATGGCATGAAATTCGCTTTCGCCCGATTCTATTTTTTCAAGCAGTTTTCGGGCATTTCCCAAACCATGTGCAATACCGATTTTCAGGGGAAATCCGCCAAAATCGATAGTTGCCTGACGGATACCTTCCATGCCGCGCAGTTCTGTAAAATCTACTTTGGGCAACGGTTTTTTGGTGTACAATTCATAGGCAGTACGCACAGCCGCCTCGATAACACCACCGGTTGTTCCGAAAATTACACCGGCACCGGTCGATTCCCCCAAAGGCAAATCGAACTCTTCGTTTGGCAGTTTATTAAAATTGATATTGGCCAGCTTAATTAACCCTGCCAGTTCGCGCGTTGTAATGGCATAATCCACATCCGGATTGTCATTCACCTTGAATTCGTCGCGACCACACTCGTATTTCTTTGCCACACAAGGCATAATGGAAACCACAACCAGGTCATCGCGTTTAACCTTCATTTTTTCAGCAAAATAAGTTTTGGCAATGCTTCCAAACATTTGCTGCGGCGACCGTGCAGTGGAAGGAATATCTTTTAACTGCGGAAACTGATGTTCAAAAAACTTGACCCATGCCGGGCAGCAGGAAGTAAGAATGGGTAGTTTAACACTTTTATCCCCTTCGAGAAAAAGGGACAGCCGGTTGAGCATTTCAGTACCTTCTTCCATAATAGTGAGGTCGGCAGCGAAGTCGGTATCAAACACATAGTCGAAACCCAACCTGCGCAACGAGGCCACTAATTTGCCGGTTACAAGGGTACCGGCTTCCATTCCGAACTCTTCGCCCAGAGCAGCTCGCACAGCAGGAGCCGTTTGAACAACCACGGTTTTTGTCGGATCGGAAAGCGCACGAACCACATGGGCGGTCTGGTCCACTTCGGTTAACGCGCCGGTGGGGCACACGGCCACACACTGTCCGCAATAGGTACACACCGAATGGTCGAGGTTCATTTCGAAAGCCGGCGAAACCACCGCGTTGAACCCGCGGTTAATGGCTGAAAGAACGCCAACGGTCTGCACTTCGTTGCACATCATTTCGCAGCGACGGCACATAATGCACTTATCCACATCGCGGATAATGGCCGGCGAAGTATCTTCGCGGTAAGTGGATTGTTCTCCCTTGTAATGAATTTCGCGAATACCGAGATGATGCGCCATGTCTTGCAATTCACATTTCCCCGACTTGGCGCAAATCAAACAATCGGCCGGATGGTCGGAAAGAATCAGTTCGAGCACGGTTTGCCGGGCGTTGATTACCCTGATCGAATGGGAATTAACAACCATTCCGTCGGCCACTTCTGTGCAGCAGGAAGGCGCCAGATTTCTGCGTCCCTCCACTTCCACCACACAAATGCGGCAACCACCAGGCTTGTTTTCAATATTCAGGTCATCCAGTTTCATGTGGCAAAGGGTAGGAATATGTATGCCGGCGCTGGAAGCGGCTTCCAAAATGGTAATCCCTTTTTGAACGACTACCGGTTTATTATCTATTGTTAACTGTACTGTATCCATAATTTCTGTTTTTCATTATGAAAGTTGAATTGCATTGAATTTGCATTTTTCGTAACACACACCACACTTAATACAGAGCGACTGATCGATATAATGCGGTTGCCTGCGCTCTCCGGTGATGGCGCCAACCGGGCAGTTCCGGAAACAAAGCGTACAACCGGTACACAAATCTTCGATGATATCGTATTTCAGTAACGCCTTGCATTGCCCTGACGGACATTTTTTCTCATTCACATGTGCCAGGTATTCGTCTTCAAAGTTCAGAATAGTTGACAGAACGGGGTTTGGCGATGTTTGACCAAGTCCGCACAACGAAGTATCTTTAATTACGTTGCTCAGCATTTTCAGCCGTTCAATATCCACTTCTTCTCCATTGCCGCTGGTAATTTTTTCCAGGATTTCGTGCAGGCGTTTGTTTCCTATGCGACAGGGCGAGCATTTCCCGCAGGACTCTTCCAGGGTAAATTCCAGGTAAAATTTGGCGATTCCCACCATACAATCGTCCTCGTCCATCACAATCATTCCGCCCGATCCCATCATGGAGCCGGCTGCAAGCAAATTGTCGTAATCAATTGGGGTATCCAGAAAATCTTTGGTTAAACAACCTCCCGACGGCCCACCGGTTTGAACCGATTTAAATGCTTTGCCGTCTTTTATGCCGCCGCCGATGTCGTAAATAACTTCACGAAGCGTTGTTCCCATGGGGACTTCAATTAATCCCACATTGTTAATTTTTCCGGCCAGGGCAAACACTTTGGTACCTTTCGATTTTTCGGTACCTATTTTATTAAACCAGCTTGCTCCTTTACTGATAATCACCGGCACGTTGGCAAACGTTTCAACATTGTTTACGTTGGTGGGTTTTCCAAGATAACCCGAAACCGAAGGAAAAGGCGGTTTAAATGTAGGTTCTCCGCGCAGTCCTTCCATGGAATGAATAAGTGCGGTTTCTTCGCCACACACAAAGGCACCGGCGCCCAAACGAATAGAAATTTCAAAATTAAAACCGGTTCCCATAATATTTTCTCCGAGCAAACCGTATTCCCGTGCCTGCTCAAGCGCTGTTCTGAGTCGCTCGATAGCCAGCGGATATTCCGCCCTTATGTAAACCAGTCCTTTGTCGGCGCCAATACAATAGCCGCAGATGGCCATCGCTTCAATCACCGAATGCGGATCGCCTTCCAGGATGGAACGGTCCATAAACGCTCCCGGGTCGCCTTCATCGGCATTACAAACCACATACTTTTGGTCTGCTTCCGATTTTCGGGTGATTTCCCATTTTAACCCCGTGGGGAATCCGCCGCCGCCACGCCCCCGTAACCCGGATTCTTTTATTTCGTTTATGGTTTCTTCGGGCGTATATTCCGTAAGGCATTTACCCAGTGCCAGGTATCCGTCGCGCGAAATGTACTCGTCTATACTTTCAGGATTGATAAACCCACAGTTTCGCAAAGCTATGCGCATCTGTTTTTTGTAGAAATCCATTCTTTTGGAATCGCTGATTTGCTGGTGCGTTACCGGGTCTTTGTAAAGCAAACGCTGCACAGGCCTTCCTTTTATCAAATGCTCTTTCACGATTTCTTCGGCATCTTCGGGTTTTACTCCCACATAAAACGTATTATCGGGCAGTACTTTTACAATGGGGCCTTTTTCGCAAAACCCGAAACAGCCGGTAAATACCACCTGCACATCGTCTTCCAGGCCTGTCTCTTCAATCCACTGCTTCAACGATTTTTTTATTTCATCACTTTCTGCTGCCTTACAGCCGGTGCCGCCGCAAATCAGCAGGTGCATTTTATAATCGATCATATCTGATAGGTTGATAATTGTTAATATCTAATCGTCAATTGTTCTGAATGTCAGCGGTATAACGCCGTCGATAAGTTCACCGCGCTTAATGTAAACGTCTATAATCTCCTCGGCTTTTTCTTTGTTTACATATCCAAAAACCACGGGCTCTTTTCCGGGGAGGGTGACTTCCACTGTAGGCTCTGCATAACAATACCCCATGCAACCGGTTTGAGTAACAACGGCGTCGATAGCCTGCTGTTCCAGTTCATCCACAAAATACCTCATGGTTTCTTTGGCGCCCGATGCAATCCCGCAGGTTGCCATGCCCACTTTTACCTGAACCAACTGTTCAGGGTGGTCGCTATTTTCTCTCAATTGAATTTTTGACTGAACCTCCTCTTTTATTTTCCGAAGGTCGGCCAGTGTTTTTATTTTTGTCATAGCTGAACGGTTTTTTTTAACTACTTGCTTCTATCTCAATAAGGCTATTTTTTATCCACTCAATAATAGCCTGTTTCATTTCTTTTTGCCGGGGCGGAATTCCATCGAGCATCTCTTTTATTACATTCGAATCAACCTCTGTCAATCCTTTTTGGGTTTGGTGTTTATAAACCAGCCTGATTCGGGGATAGCCCAGCATGGTTAAGTACCAGGTTTCCCAAATATCGCCCAACGGTGGCCGGTCCAAATGCCTGTGCCGGAAAATGGCTGTCACTGAAGTGCCTTTCCCGGGTTCTGACTGTATATCGAAAGAACCGGCGGCAGCTTCGGCATTTTGCTTCAAAAGCGGCAAACCGAGGCCTACTTTTCGTGTACTTCGCGATGTAAAGAACGGATGGACTGCCTGCTCCAAAACTTCCCTGCTCATCCCACAGCCATTGTCGTTTATTGTCAAAGCATAAAGATTGTTTTTTTTGTCTTCATTAACAATGATTTCAATCAATGTTGCTCCCGCCCGCACCGAGTTCTGAACAATATCGAGCACATGATCGGAAATGGTTTTCATGGCAATTCACAATAGCGGTTATCTTCCTGGTTCAATGCTTTTTTTATTTCGGAAAAACTTAACTCCTCCATATTAAACAGACTGTAAATTTCGCCAATTTGTTCGGGATAATGTGCATCGGAGTTGCGAATAAAGGTGGTTTTATTTTCTATAACATATTGTTTTAAAACATGTTTTTCTGAACCATGTTTTGAAAGCCCCAGCGCATCGTATTTTAACGATGGCGGAATGAACCCCAGCTGGCTTAATATTCCGTTAACAGAACGGTCGATATGGGCCGGAATAAACAACCCGTTCAGCGCATCGACCTGTTTCTGTATGGTTTCAATTCCAACTTTCAGTGCCGCCGGCAAATAAAAAGGAACCATCTCCAGCACATTCTCATCCTCATCGATTACCGGTTGATAACCATAGTACTCCTCAGAATTCGGAATCCGGGTACTATTTTCATCGATAAAATGCTGAAAACGGGAAAGCTGCTCCGGAAACTCAAAAAACACCAGGCAATGAACCTCTTCTTTAGAGGTAACTTCAGCGCCGGTTAGCGTGAAAATTCCATCTTTTTCTGCAAACTTTTTAACCAGCAAGGCGTGCCGGGTTGAATTATGATCGGCTATTCCTATAATATTCAAACCCGCCGATTTGGCTTTATCCGCAATTGTTTTCGGAGTCATTTCCAAACCGGCACAGGGCGATAATAAAGTGTGAATATGTAAATCGGCCCTGTATTTATTCATTTTAACAGACCATTAGATGTGAGTACAAAGTTTTGAGACTCCCCCGCGAATTCAATCAGCGAATTACCCCTGTTTCAGTTCGATATAAAGTTTTCCGGCCATTTCAAATGTGCCGGTATTTGTTCCCAGCAAGGGAATTCCTTCTTCCCGGCTTCGTTCCAGGGTGTCTTCATCGGGCTCAAACCCTTTCACCAGAATTACTGCCGCCAAATCTTTCAGCGATGCAATGGCCATTACATTCTGGTGCGTTTGCAAGGTAATCCACACCTCATTTTCAGCAGCGTTTCCCATTACATCGCTCAGCAGGTCGGAAACATATCCTCCCGAAATTTTGTTGTTCAGTCCCTGCTCTCCGGCAAAAACTTTTAAACCGTATTTTTTTACCAATTCAGAAACCTTCATTTCGCCCTCCTTTTTTATTACAATCGGCCTCAAAGCGTTTTTTTCCCCAAACTTTTTCAAGGTTACTGTACGCTTTTTCAGCCTTCATTTTATGTTCTTTTACATATTTCTTCTGCAGAAAAACGCAGTTTGACATCCGTGCTTTTCCCAAAACAACGTCTTCGGCTAAGGCGTGGCAATTGGGAGCACCACAACCGCCGCAGTCGATTCCGGGCAGCTGGCACAAAATATCATTTATCCGCTGCATTTTATCGAGCGCACGAGCACGGTTTTCATCCAGCACAAAAACCGGCCGGGGTTCAATTTTTTCTGAAACCAATTTCACTTTTATGGATTCCTTGTCCCACGCGCTGATTGTAATCTGACCGGCCCCGGGATAACGGGCGGCCCGCTTCTGCAGGCGTTCTACTGTAAGAAACCGGTTTCCGGTCAATAAAATTCCACCCGCGCATCCCTGGTTGCACGATTTTAGTTCCAAAAAATCGAAATGCGGAACTTCGTCGTTCTCCAGCCGTTCAAGAAACTTTACCACGTTATGAATGCCGTCGATGGCCATCGACTTTTTTTTGTACCACGATGTTTCCCCGCGTGGCAGGCTCCACAAAATCCCCTCTCTACTCAGGTGTTTTCTGAATGCAGACGTATCGGTATGTTCCTGTGCCGGAATCAGTTTCATTATCCGGTTATATATATCCTTCATATTAATAATGCCGGTAACAATCGATTCTTTTTCGGCTACCGGTTGGTTAACCGCAGCCATTTTTGCCGAACAGGGCGAAACATAAAAAATTCCGATTTCGTGGTCATCGGCACCCTGTTTTTTCAGTTGCTGAATGGCAAAATGGGCGGCCAGGTCGTGGGGAGCCTTTCGGCGCGAAATATTGTCAACCAGCGATGGATATTTGCATTGAATTAACCGGACAACAGCCGGACAGAACGAAGAAATCAAAGGGCCTTCGGTCACTTCTTCGCTACTCTCTTTCACCGATTCCATTAACCATTCTGCCGGCTGCTCCACCTCAAAAATGTGGGTGAACCCCAACCGTAACAAGCCTTCGTAAATTTGACCTTCGGTGTAGATTTCGGGAAACTGTCCGATGAATACCGATGGAAACAGCACCACGCGGTATTTGTACAATTCAATTTGGCTGAGGTCGTCCTGTACCACGTATATGGCATCGACAGGGCAAGCCCGCATACAATTGCCGCAATCCACGCAACGTTCGGCATCGATTACAGCAATTCCGTCAACAATCCTAATGGATTCGGTCGGGCAACTTTTCATACAATGGGTACATCCGAAACATTTTTCGGTATCTACTTTTAATGCATGATATTTTGCTTTTTTGTTCATGAATAAAAACACCTGAAAGTTACAATTGTCCCTTCGCCTGCATGGCTTTCAATATTCAGTTCATCGGTATTTTTCTGAATGTTCGACAAACCCATTCCGGCGCCAAATCCCATTTCCCGCACCTCTTTCGATGCTGTTGAAAAACCGGGCTGCATGGCCCGTTCGATATTTTCTATACCCGGACCGCGATCGGATACCACTATTTGAATATCATTTTCTCCAACAGTTGCTTTTACTTCACCTTCCCAGGCATGTGCAGCCACATTCACCTCAGCCTCATATACGGCAACTACAATCCTTTTAATACTTTTAGCATCAATGTTCAGTTGCTTCAATACCTTTTTTATTTGGCTCGAAGCTTTTCCCGCATTGGAAAAATCGCCTCCTGTTATTTTGAATTCCAGTTCAAGCGCCATTAATACACTGCTTTTAACCCCTTTTCGTACAATATTCCGCTGACTTTGTAAATGGAAAACGGGGTTTCCAAAATTATCAGGCCGTTCTCATTGGCCAGTTCAATCATATCGGGTGAAGCCTGTTTGCCCCGGGCAAGTAAAACCACATGAATATCAGCCATTTCAGCAGTTCGCACCAGTTGAAGGTTAGCCAGGCCGGTAATCAGAAGAATATTTTCATCGTCGAGGGTAAGCACATCACTCATTAAGTCGGAACTAAATGCGTTGCCGATATCGCGATTGGTTTTTAAATCACCCGAAACAAGCCGTGCTTCGGTATAATCAATTATTTCACTGACTTTCACGGTAAGTAATCAACTTTTGGTTATAAAATCTTTGGGCAAAGATAGTTGAAGATTCAGTGCAAATTATGCCAAATATCAAGAATTCCTGTTTTTAAATAGATTTAAAATGAATGTAAATAACATTTTTATTCGTTATTTTTCGACTTTAATTCATTCAGATAAAAACCAAAAATGATTTACGACAAAAAATCTTTTCTTCCGGGTAATATTGACGACCCCGATTTTTATCAAAAGGTTTTCGATGCTCTGCCTATTCCAATTTTTTACAGAGACTTAAACGGCGTTTACCAAATGTGCAACACAGCCCACGAAGAGTTTTCAGGAAAACCGCGGGAACAAATAATCGGCAAATCGGTATATGACATTCATACCAAACACATGGCCGAAATTTACTACCATAAAGACCAGGAACTGCTTGCTAATCCTGATGTTCAAATTTACGAAACCCAGGTGCGGCAAAGCGACGGATCGCGAATGGACGTGGTAATAAACAAAGCGGTGATTCGCAGTAACGAAGGAAAAATTGTAGGAATTGTGGGGTCGATAAACGACGTAACCAAATTGAAAAAAACGGAAATGCGTCTGGAAAAAGCCCAGGAATCGATGGAAATTTCGTCGCACATGCTGCACAAAATAAACGTTGGAATATTAATGATGGATGAAAAACACAAGGTTGTGGATTCCAACGAAAGTTTCGCCCGGCTGATGGGTGAAGAAACTGCAGAGCTGTACGAAACCATTCCGGGATTAAAAGGCGCCGATGTTGAAGTTCTGGTTCCCGAAGTTATTTTTAAAATGCTGACAAGTATTTTGTCGTCGGGCGAAGAAATGCTGGAACGTGACATCAAATTCAGCAATAAGTTGTTGCATATATCAGTGGTTACTTTATACAAGCAAAAAGTGGTTGGCGCAGTAATTCGCGACATGTCGGCGCCGCTGCTGGTACGCGATGAAATTATAAACCGGGCACAGCGCATAAAAGAGCAAAATATAGATACCGTGCAAAAAATTGCCCATTTACTGGGCGAAAATGCAGCCGAAACTGAAGAACTTTTGAACTCAATTATACAATCTTACAGGTATGGCGACGACGAATAATCCCAATTACCATGTTGAAATAGACGTTCAGCAAAAAAAACCAAAAGGCGAGATTGCCTGCGGCGATGTATTTATGTCGGACATTTTCAGGGAAGAAGGTCGCACAATTCTGGTTTTAAGCGACGGCATCGGGCACGGAATAAAAGCCAGTGTGCTGGCCACGCTTACCGCTACCATGGCGCTGAAATATGCCCGTTTTCATACCAAGCCCGAAATTTCGGCACGGATCATCATGGAAGCATTGCCCAAAAGCAGCGACGGAAAAGAAAGTTATGCCACGTTTACCATAATTGAAGTTGAAACCGACGGGCACGTACGTATTATCAACTATGATAATCCACCGGTTTTGATTATTCGAAACGGACAACCTTTTCAACCCAAAGAATATATGTTGGAGGTGCGCGGAGGGGAAAACGTGGGTAAATTGTTGCACTGCCGGGAATTTACCGCCCGAAAAGAAGACCGGCTGGTTTTTCTGAGCGACGGCGTTGTGCAGTCGGGACTGGGAAACAATCGCTTTCCAATGGGTTGGGGAATTGAAAATGTTTACGCCTTTGCACTGAACCAGGTCAACCGGATGCCCAATATTTCAGCTTCGAAACTGGCGCGCAAAATCAACAACCAGGCAGCAATGAACGACAACTTCGAAATGAAAGACGACACGACCTGCGGTGTGATTTATTTCAGGGAGCCCCGAAAATTTATGCTCATTACCGGGCCACCTTTCTATAAAATTAAGGACTATGATTTTGCCGACCGGATACGAAATTTCAATGGCAAAAAAATAATCTGCGGGGGAACCACAGCTGAAATTATTGCCCGTGAGATGGAAATCCCCGTTGAAATAGAACACCTGCCCAAAAACCCTGAAATGCTGCCGCCAATAGCCAGCATGGAGGGTTTTGAAATGGTAACAGAGGGTATATTAACCCTCGGTAAAGTAGAGGAAATCCTGGAAAACTATAACAGTGAAACCCGCCTTCAGGACAACCCGGCAGAAAATGTGGTAAAATTATTACTGCAACACGACAGCATTGAAATAATACTCGGAACCCGCATTAACTGGGCCCATCAGGATCCTGAACAACCGCTGGAACTAGAATTGCGCAAGTTTGTGGTCAAACGTATTACCAAAATCCTGACCAACAAATTTTTCAAACAGGTTGAAATTGAATACCTCTGATAAAACCAACAAAAATAAAAACACCGCTATTCTAAAAACAAATTTGAAGCGTATTAATGTAACTCATAAAACCGGATTCAGTTCCGTCAATTCTTATTCATACTCAAACTCGATAAACTTTCCGAATTTCTTGTACTTTTCGTACAGCATTTTGTATTTCTCCACATTTTCAGGAATCGGCCGGTATTCCGTTTCAATTCCGCTGCCCATTTTCTTTTGGGCTTCAGGAGTGTTTGCATACACTCCGGCAGCCACTGCCGCAGCCATTGCCGAGCCCAGCGCACAAGCCTGTTCGGAGCGGGCTACTTTTATGGGCATATTCAGCACATCGGCCACCACCTGCATCACAAACGGCGATTTTTTCGCAACGCCGCCCAGGGCAATTACACCGTCGATTCTGACACCTTCATCCAAAAAGCGATCGTTAATGGCTTTCGAGCCGAATGCAGTAGCTTCCACCAGTGCCCTGAAAATACGAGGCGCGTCAGAACCCAGATTCAGTCCGGCAATAGCGCCTTTTAAATTCTGATTGGCATCGGGTGTGCGACGGCCATTCATCCAGTCGAGCGCAACAATTCCGCTTTCTTCCAACGGAACTTTGGCTGCTTCTTCGCTTAACCGGGCAATGATTTTATCTGAAGTTTCCTCAATGAGTTTTTCACGGGTTTTATTGTCAACCAGTTCCGTTTCTGCCAGAATATTTTTCAGCGGCCATTCCAGCACCTGTTTAAACCAGGCATAAATATCGCCAAAAGCCGACTGACCTGCTTCAAGCCCCAGCATTCCCGGGACAATGGAACCATCTACCTGGCCGCAAATACCCTTCACGAGTTTGTCGCCGGCCTCTTCTACAGGTGTGATCAACATATCGCAGGTAGAAGTTCCCATTACCTTTGAAACGTAGTAAGGTTCAATTTCGGCACCGACTGCACCCAAATGCGCATCGAAAGCACCAACACCAACCACAACGCTTTTGGGCAGTCCGAGCTTTTTTGCCCACTCTTCGGAAAGCGTTCCGGCAGCCACATCGCAGGTAAAGGTTTCTTTGTATAACCGTTCGCGCAAGCCGGCCAGCATCGGATCCAAAGCTGTTAAAAATTCCTCGGACGGCAATCCGCCAAATGCTTCGTGCCACATGGCTTTATGACCGGCGGCGCAACGGCTTCGTTTTAAAGTTTTCGGGTTGGTATTTCCGGTTAACAATGCCGGAATCCAGTCGCAATGTTCAACCCACGAATACGCTGCACGATAAACGCCCGCATCTTCGCGGATAATGTGCAGCAATTTGGCCCAAAACCACTCCGAAGAATAGATACCGCCTTCATATTTCGTAAAATCTATATCCCATTTCCGGGCCAGTTCGTTTATTTCTTCGGCCTCTTTTACGGCTGTATGGTCTTTCCACAACACAAACATGGCGTTGGGATTCTCTTCAAACCCGTACGTTAAGGAAAGGGGAACTCCTTTTTCATCCACGGCAACGGGAGTTGAACCGGTAGTATCCACTGAAATTCCCACTATGTTTTCGGCCACACCGGAAGGAGCCTGTTTCAGGGCCTCAGTGATGGTAAATTCCAAACCTTCGAGGTAATCTTTGGGATGCTGCCTAAACTGATTTACCGGAGCATTACAGTATTTTCCGTTCTTCCAGCGCGGATAACTGTAAACCGCACTCGCCACTTCTTCGCCCGTATTCACATTCACAATTAATGACCGCACCGAGTCTGTGCCGTAATCCAAACCAATGGTATATTTTTCACTCATTTTAAAAATTTTATTTTTGTCCGTAGTAAGCTTTTTTTCCGTGTTTTCTTAAAAAGTGTTTGTCGAGAATAGCCTGTCCCATTGCAGCGTCAGGATTCACAATCAGCGTTCGGAAAGCCATTTTTGCCACTTCCTCCATCACAACAGCGTTATGGACAGCATTGTGCGCATCGGTTCCCCACGAAAATGGACCATGATTATTCACCAGAATACCAGGTATTTCGTCAGGGTTCAGGTTCTTAAGCCGCTCCACAATCACCTTTCCGGTTTCTTTTTCATAATCACCTTCAATTTCAACCCTGGTCATTGCCCGGGTACAGGGAATTTCGCCGTAAAAATAGTCGGCATGCGTGGTTCCCAATGCCGGAATTCCTTTCCCTGCCTGCGCCCAGCTGGTTGCCCACTCAGAATGTGTGTGTACTATTGCCCCGATGTTTTCGAACTGCCTGTACAAAACCAAATGGGTTGGCGTGTCGCTCGAAGGTTTTAAATCCCCTTCCACTACCTGACCGTAAAGGTTTAAAACCACCATGTCTTTGGGTTTCATTTTTTCGTAGGAAATACCGCTGGGTTTAATTACTACCAGTCCTTTTTCCCGGTCGATAGCACTCACATTTCCCCAGGTGAAAATCACCAGCCCGTGTTTCACCAAATCGAGGTTGGCCTGGAAAACCTCTTCTTTCAATTGTTCGAGCATCTTAATTTATTATTCATTTTTGGTTGAGTAACACCCTGTTGGTTTTCGATGCCATTCAGGTTGCATTTTAAAAAAAGTAAAAATAACATTTCACTTCCATTTTTAAAAGGTCTGAACAAACTTTTGCCTTTTCACACAAAAAAAGGCCCGGCATAATGCCAGACCTTTACTCCTGTCCTTCTTTTATTTGTTACAATCAATTACCCGATTTTTATTTCAACCGGGGGTTTCGCTTTTGCTTCTTCCTTTTTGGGAAGCGTCAGTTCCAGAATTCCGTTTTCGAACCGGGCGTTAATTTTTTCGGCATCGACGGTTTTGGGAACTTTGAACTTCCTTTCAAAACTGTACACTCCAAATTCACGTCGTTCGTATTTGAATTCATCGTGTTTTTCTTCATTATCTTCCGGCAGTTCAACTTTTACCGTTAAAATGTTTTCGTGGTAGTTCAACTGCACATCTTCTTTTTTGAACCCGGGCAATAAAAGTTCCAGCCTGAAATCGGTATCGGTTTCGAAGATGTTTGTTGCGGGTTTGCAGTTGCAATCGTTCAAATAACTTTCGTCGTAGTCGTTACGCAAAAAGTTGTTGAATAATTCATTGACCAGATTCTGGTTTACCGTACGATACGGGTTGTGGTGAATTCTTACTAAGTTCATGTTTTTTCCTCCTAAAATTTTTATTGTAAATAATTATTTTCAAAACTCCGGGAGGATAATTTCAATTCCTGTTCCAATTGCCTAAATCCAGTAATTTCAGGAAAATCTTTTCATTTTCAAGACACAATGTCTGATATTTCACAGAAACTACTGAATTATTGTCATCTTATTGACTTATCTACATTTCTGCATTCCGTAAAAATCGTTCACCACAAATCAAAAAAAACAGCCGTGTGATTTTGTATCGCACGGCTGTTTTCGGCATATTATGATATGGTATTAACTTCCAAGGACTGAATTGCAGGCATCGAGCAATTTTTGCGCATTTTGATTACCGGTATCCAGCGCTTTGGCCTTTTCAAGCACTTCAACAGCCGATTTGAATTCTGCTTTTGCTTTTTCGACTTCTGCAGTATAGGCATCATCGGCAGTTGTAATGGCTCCGCTGCTTACTTTTTCGTTGGCGGCGGTTAAAATGGCAACTCCTTTTTTATACAAGTCATTCCCTTCGGAAACGTAAATTCCGGACAAAGCTTTGGACAATCTGTCGTCGCCGGGAAATTTTTCAACACCTTCTTCCAATGTCGCTTTGTATTCATCGTTTTTGTTTTGCTTGCGCAACGTAACGGCTTTGTAATACAACGCGGTTTCGCCACGGTATCCTTTCTCCACGCTTTTGGTGAAAAGTTCAACAGCTTTGTCCAGTAATTCGCCACGGTAGGCTGCTATTGCTGCATTAAAAGTCAGCGACGGATCATCCTCTTCCACAGTTGCGATAGCCTGTTCGTAACTGGCCACAGCGTTTGCATAATCTTCTTTATCATTATAAGCCAATGCTTTGTACTCGTGACTTTTCGAAACATTAACGCCGGCTGCAATTGCTTTATCAAAATATTCAACTGCGCCCTCCAGGTTATTCGACTTGTATGCAGCAAAACCAATATTAAAATTAATTGCAGGCTCTACCTGTACGTCGCCGATATTTTTCATGGCTTCATCGTACAATGTAAACGCTTTCGCGTAATCCTCCGCCTTTAATGCTTCATTTGCCTGATTAATTTTTTCAGCCGCATCCTGCGCAAAGGAAAAAACCGAGATGAGAAGGGCGGCCATTACTACAACAACTTTTTTCATTTTTTCGTTTTTTAAATTTTCTATTAATATTCTTTTTAGTTCAATGATTTTTTGAGAAGTTCCAAAAATAATAATATTGATTTAAAATCCTATCATTATATTTTTTCTCTTTCTTTGTTCTCTGACCCGAACAGGTTCCAAATATCCTGCCAAAACTCAGAACGCTGATTTAATCTGAGAAATAAAAATCGGATTAAAATTCTTATTGGAAACACTTTAGCTTCGGAAAAGTTTTTTGAATATCCTCATTTATTGCTTACAGCATGAATTAACTTTGCCAATTCAAAAGAAAAATCAAAGAGCAACTCAGCTGCATTGTTCATAGCTTTTTCCAAACTAACCGGACCGGAAACCAAACTAAAAATTCCATCGAACGCTGCGGACGCGTCCCTGGTTACAGTTCCGCCAATTGCAAACACCGGTTTTCGGTACCTGCGTGCCACATCGGCAACCGCTTTCGGAGCTTTATCGTATAAAGTCTGGTGATCGATTTTTCCTTCACCGGTAATCACAAAATCGGCCCACTGAACCGCTTCATCAAAATTAAGTTCCTGCAAAACAAAAGCAGCGCCGGGAACAATCTCGGCATGAAAAAAAGCCAGTAACGGAAGTGCTATTCCGCCGGCGGCTCCCGCTCCGTTTTGTTTCGAAAAATCAATACCGGTTTCCCTGTGCAAAATTTCCGACCAGTGAGAAAGTCCCTTTTCAAGCCTTTCAACCATTGGAGACGTTGCCCCTTTCTGGGGGCCAAAAACTTTTGCAGCGCCGTTTTCTCCCAGCAAAGGATTATCGACGTCGCAAATAACTTTTACAGAAAGGTTGGCCGGGAAAGCAGGTTTTTCAATTTTTTCAACCCTTTCCAGGTTTTTTCCTTTTCCACCGAGTTTTTTCCCTTTTTTATCGAAAAGCTGAAAACCGAGGGCTTCGACCATTCCCAATCCGCCATCGACGGTTGCACTTCCCCCTACTCCGAGTAAAATTTCGGTACAACCGGCGTTAATAGCTTCATTAATCAGCTGACCAGTTCCAAACGAGGAGGTTTCAAGAGGATTCAGTTCATTGGGGCGCAGCAGTTTAATTCCCGATGCATCCGCCATTTCAATAACCGCCTTTTTCCCTGCTCTGGCATATTTTGCCCTGACAGGGCGGCCGAGCGGATCTTTCACCTCCACCTCCACCACTTTTGCGCCCAATGCATTGCATAAAACTTCGCCCGTAAAATCACCTCCATCGGCAACAGGAATTTTCCGAACCAAAAAACCGGAAGATATTTTCATAAACGCTTTTTCAACCTCATCGGCAAAATCGAACGCGTTCAGACTTCCTTTCATCGAGTTGGGGGCAACCAGTACTTTTAACTGTTTTTTTTTCATGTTTCACCTCTTGTTACCGAAATCACACCTTTTACTTTTTTCATTTTATGCATTAAAAATTCGAGATGGTCGAGATTATACACCGACAATTTCAGAACTCCTTCAAACCGGCCGCGTTTCGAATCGATATTGATAGAACGCAGTCTGGCGCCGGTGTCTTTGGCAATTATATGTGAAATTTCAGAAACAATGCCGGCCTCATCAGTCCCCGAAATATGCAATGTAGTTAAAAATGCACCCGGACTTGTGGTTTCTTTCCATCTTGCTTTTATCACACGATACGGAAACCGTTCTTTCATTTGCGGTGCATTCGGACAGCTGGTGCGGTGAATTTTTATCCCTTCATTAATGGTTACAAAGCCAAAAATAGAATCGCCAAATACCGGATTGCAACACCTGGCCAGTTTGTAATTTATGTTTTTAAGGTTGTTGTCGATGACCAGATAATCGTCGCCACCATCGAAGGAAAACTCCTGTATTTTCTTTCCGGGAAGCAATTCCTCCATCTTTCGGAGGGTACTTTCATCTTCTGTTTTTTCAGTGAACAACGATTTAATCTCCAGCGGATCAATTTTTCCGGCTGCCAGTTCACCGTAAAAATCCATCGCCAGCTTAAACTCGTATTTTTTAAGCATTTTGCGAATGGCTTCATCGTTGAGGTCAAGTTTCCAGTTCTTAAATTTCCGGGAAAGGATTTCACGTCCCTGTTCGGCCAGATTTTTTTTATCTTCATTCAAACTTGCTTTTACCCGGCTAATGGCTTTTGAGGTCACCAGAAAATCGAGCCAGTCCATTTTGGGTTTCTGATTGTTCGAAGTTTCAACAGTAACCTGGTCGCCGTTTTTCAGCTTATATTTGAGCGTTACTTTTTTCCCGTTTACTTTTCCGCCCACACATTTGTCGCCGAGTTGCGAATGGATTTCGTAGGCAAAGTCGAGCAGTGTGGAACCGGCAGGCATTTTTTTCAAGTCGCCTTTCGGTGTAAAAACAAAGGTTTCGTCTTTGTAAATATCGAGGCTGAAATGGTCGATAAAATCCACCACATTCAGTTCCGGGTTTTCCAGAATTTCGCGAATTCCCGCCAGCCATTCATCAAACCCTGAGCTCTCTTTTCCACCTTTGTATTTCCAGTGGGCGGCCAACCCTTTCTCGGCCACTTCATCCATCCGTTTTGTGCGAATCTGAACTTCAACCCAACGACCTTTTGGCCCCATTACCGTGGCATGCAACGATTCATATCCGTTTGATTTGGGAATGGTTATCCAGTCGCGCATGCGGTCGGGATTTGCCTGGTACTGCTCGGTAACTACGGAATAGACCGTCCAGCAATCGGACTTTTCATTTTCGGGCTTTGAATCGAGAATAACGCGGATAGCAAACAAATCCATCACTTCGTCGAATGAAACCTTCTTTTTCTGCATTTTATTCCAAATGGAATTAACCGATTTGGTGCGTGCCTTCATGGAAAAACTAAATCCTTTGCTTTTTAGGGTGCGCTCGACCGGTTTCACAAATTCAGCTACAAACGATTCACGTTCGGCGCGGGTTTCCTCGAGGCGATCGACCACATACCGGTAACCCGGGGGATTCTGATATTTCAGGCATAAATCGAGCAATTCGGAGTTGATTGCATAGAGCCCCAGACGGTGGGCCAGCGGAGCATAAAGATGCGCGGTTTCATTCAGCAACCGGTAACGGGCATTTTCATCGTAAATACCGAGGTTGCGCATCACCTGAAGGCGATCGGCTGTTTTTACAAGAATTACGCGAACGTCGCCGGCCAGTGCCATTAAAAGTTTGCGGTAATTTTCCGGGTGAAGTTCTACTGTATCGGTACCCAGCGCATTGATTTTAGCCATTCCTTCGAGAATGGAATAAACCGAACGTCCGAATTTTTTCTCCAGCTCTTCACGGGTGACCTGCCTGTCCAGTCCGGCATACATTATATTATGGAGTAAACCTGTGATTACCGAATCGGGTTCGAGTCCTATTTCTTCGGCAATAATGG
>CAZXHP010000001.1:12812-29449 GCA_964639655.1 uncultured Mariniphaga sp. | reverse complement strand
GTTCGAGTCCTATTTCTTCGGCAATAATGGCGGCCACGTCAACAGAATGCGTCAAAATAAACTCACCGGTTTTAAACTGTTTGTCGCCAATTACAGTGCGGGCAAACTGAAATGTTCCATCCAGTCGGGTTAAAGCCGGGTTATCCCAGGTTAACCGGCAAAATTCCCTCAATTGGTCGTAACGCCTGTTTACTTCCTCCGTAAAATTCATTTTTTGACAAAAAAAGGCTGCTCAACGGCAGCCTCTATTTATTTAATATTTTTAATTCAGAATCATTCTGCCGTTTGTGTGGTATCGACAAAGGTACGCTGGCGCAATTCACGATCGAGCATATACAGGCCATTTCCTTTGCCTTCGCCTTCAATCAGTTTCAAACTGTCGAGAATTTCGGTCACATTGGCTTCTTCTTCCACCTGTTCGTCCACAAACCACTGCAAAAAACTTTGGGTAGCATGGTCCCGGTCTTCGGTAGCCACATCCACGAGATTGTTGATAAGTTCGGTAACATGCTGTTCGTGAGCGAGTGTTTTTTCCACCACATCGACCACACTGTCAAAATCTGTCGGAACTTGTTTAATCGCCTTTATTTCGGCTTTTCCGCTCCGTTCAACCACATACTTAAAAATTTTGTTCGCGTGCGTCAGCTCCTCCTGGTATTGCACATACATCCAGTTGGCAAAACCGGGCATGCCTTTCTCTTCGCACCATCCCGACATCGACAGGTAAAGTAATGCCGAATACTGTTCAGCATTAATCTGTTCGTTTAAAGCTTTTAAAACTTTTTCTTTTAACATGCTCTGTAGGTTTTTAATTTTGGTTAAAATTATAAAAATCTGAACATATATAAAAAAGAAAGGTTCAAAAACAAAACTTTCTTAACACTAACTTTTTCAAAACACATTTGAAAACTTTATGTTATATAACATAAATCTGCGAGTGTGTTAAAAAATCCGGCATATGGCATTGGGCAGTTTTAATCCAAAACATGACTTTTCCCCATACATATCCGTCAGATTTGAATCGCTTTTAACAAATATTTTACAAACCCTTTTGAACAACCAATAATGATATTCGAAAGTTTTTATGGCCTGCAGTTTTTATATATTTGCACCCTGAAACTGGAAACCGATTTTTTTCAGAGCAACCATAAACAGAGCCATGATTAAAAGTTAATTACATTCCAATTTTTTTATCCTGGCACTTTTAAATGCGAATTTCATTGAAGATAAATAGTTAATAAAATGAAGAATATCAAATTTGTTAGTGCAAAAGAAGCAGTAAAAGTTGTTAAATCGAACGACCGCGTTCACCTGCACAGTGTGGCCGTAACACCTCATCCATTAATACAGGCTATGTGTGAACGTGGTCGTAACAGGGAATTCAGGAATGTTCGTATTCAGCACATTCACACCGAAGGGCCGGCGCCTTATGCCGACGCCGAGTTTGAAGGGATTTTTCAGTTGGAATCTTTTTTTGTGGGGCACAATGTACGCAAACAAACCCAGGCTGGTTTTGCCGATTATATTCCGGTATTTTTGCAGGAAACCCAACGGTTAATTCGCGAAGGATACCTGAAAGTAAATGTGGCCATGATTCAAATTTCGGTACCCGACAAATTTGGGTACGCCTCGCTGGGTACTTCGGTAGATGCTACGCTGGCGGCAGTTGAAAAAGCAGATACGGTGATTGCCATTGTAAACCCCAATGTACCAAGGGCTTTCGGCGATGCCATGATTCACATCAACGACATCGATTTATTTGTTGAAGACGACAGCGAGCTGATAGCTGCCGAACCGGGACCGATTGGGGAAACCGATCGCAAAATCGGGCGTTATGTTGCGGAACTGGTGGAAGACGGCGCCACTTTGCAAATGGGTATCGGCGCCATTCCCAATGCAGTGCTTTCCATGCTCGGCAACCATAAAGATTTGGGCGTACATTCCGAAATGTTTGCCGACGGAATTCTTCCGTTGGTGGACAAAGGGGTGGTCAACGGTAAAAATAAAAAAATCGACAAAGGTAAGATGGTAGCTACCTTTTTAATGGGATCGAAAAATCTGTACGATTTTGTTAACGATAATCCAGGGGTGGCTATGCAGGATGTGAAATATACCAACCGTGTAAATGTAATTGCAAAAAACCCGAAAGTAACAGCCATTAACTCGGCGCTGCAAATTGATATTACCGGCCAGGTATGTGCCGATTCTATCGGAACAAAATTCTACTCGGGCGTTGGCGGTCAAATCGACTTTTTACGCGGAGCTTCGCTGAGTAACGGCGGCAAACCAATTATTGCCATGCCCTCAGTTACCAACAAGGGGATTAGCAAAATTGCACCAATTTTAACTCCCGGAGCAGGAGTTGTAAGTACACGCGCCAACATTCACTGGCTGGTTACCGAATACGGAGCTGTCAACCTTTACGGAAGAACACTTCAGGATCGTGCCAAACTCATCATCTCCATTGCACACCCCGACCACCAGGAAGAACTCGACAAAGCAGCATTTGAACGCTTTGGACCTCACTTCCATTTCGTTTGGGACGAAAATGATTTCGACAACAATACCAACAACGAAGATTAAAAATACCAGTTATGAAAGTTTCACATATTGAACACATCGGCATTGCAGTAGAAAGTCTCGACGAAGCCATTCCTTTTTATGAGAACATGCTGGGACAAAAATGTTATGCCATTGAGGAGGTGAAGGATCAGAAAGTTAAAACCGCCTTTTTTATGGTGGGACAAACCAAAATTGAACTCCTCGAATCAACCGATCCCGAAGGTCCCATCGGAAAATACATTGAAAAGAAAGGTCAGGGCATTCATCACATAGCCTATGCAGTGAATAATGTAGATGAATCGCTGAAAGAACTGGAAGAACAAGGCGTTCGTCTTATCGATCAAAAAGGGCGAAAAGGCGCCGAAGGGCTGAACATCGGATTTTTACATCCCAAATCAACCCTGGGTGTTTTAACCGAAATTTGCAGCAAATAATTAAAAAAATCAAATAACAGCACCAACCGATTTTATTATGAGTACCCAGGAAAAAGTAAAAAAATTAATTGAATTGCGGGCCGAAGCCAAACTCGGAGGAGGGATAAAACGAATTGACGCCCAGCACCGCAAAGGAAAATTTACCGCCCGCGAGCGCATTGAACTGCTGCTCGACGAAGGCAGTTTCGAAGAATTTGACATGTTTGTTACCCATCGCTGTACCAATTTTGGAATGGAAAAGAAAAAGTTTCTCGGCGACGGTGTGGTAACCGGACATGGAACAATTGACGGACGCGTGGTATATGTTTTTTCGCAGGATTTTACCGTGTTCGGAGGTTCCCTTTCCGAAACTTTTGCGCAAAAAATCTGCAAAGTTATGGATATGGCCATGAAAGCCGGCGCACCTCTTATCGGCATCAACGACTCGGGAGGAGCCCGCATCCAGGAAGGTGTAACATCGCTTGCAGGATATGCTGAAATTTTTGAACGTAATATTCTTGCATCAGGAGTCATTCCGCAAATCTCCGCCATTTTCGGTCCCTGCGCCGGCGGAGCGGTTTACTCCCCCGCCCTCACCGATTTTATTATGATGACCGAACAAAATTCCTACATGTTTGTAACCGGGCCAAAAGTGGTGAAAACCGTTACCGGCGAAGACATTTCAGTGGAAGATCTGGGTGGTGGAAAAATCCATGCATCCAAATCGGGTGTCTCCCATTTTCTGGTTGAAGACGAAAAGGAAGGCCTGCTGCTGATACGCAAGTTGCTTACTTTTCTTCCGCAAAACAACCTGGAAGACCCGATTGTTACCGAAAACACCGATCCCATCGACAGGATGGACGACTACCTGAATGATATTATTCCCGAAAATCCCAACCAACCCTACGATGTTACCGATGTAATCACTTCGATTGTCGATTATTCCGAATTCCTTGAAATTCACCGGAATTATGCGAAAAATATTGTAGTTGGATTTGCCAAATTCGACGGACACCCCGTGGGAATTGTCGCCAATCAGCCCAATTACCTGGCCGGTGTGCTCGACATTGAAGCATCGCGAAAAGCCGCACGTTTTGTACGTTTTTGCGACAGTTTTAATATTCCCATCCTTACGTTGGTCGATGTTCCCGGGTTTCTTCCCGGCAGCAGGCAGGAATACGGAGGCATTATAACCCACGGCGCCAAACTAATGTTTGCCTATGGAGAGGCCACCGTGCCCAAAATTACGGTCACACTCAGAAAGTCTTACGGCGGTGCACACGATGTAATGTCGTGTAAGCAGCTGCGCGGTGACCTGAATTACGCCTGGCCTACTGCCGAAATTGCAGTGATGGGGGCTTCCGGTGCAGTTGAAGTGCTTCACGGGAAAAAACTGGCAGAAATAGAAAACCCGGCAGAAAGGACAAAATATATAAAAGACCACGAGGAAGAATACAACGAAAAATTTGCCAATCCTTACCAGGCAGCTGCTTTGGGTTATATCGACGATATTATTGAACCGAGGAACACGCGTTTCCGCATCATCAGGGGATTACAGAGTCTTGCCACCAAAAAGCTGGTAAATCCGCCAAAAAAACATTCCAATATTCCACTTTAAAAAACAATGCCATGAAAATCCTTTTTATACCGCTTGTTAATGTGTTTGATTTTGGTATTACCGTCTCGATTGTTGGTTTCGGAATTGTATTGTGTTCGTTAACTTTATTGTCGGTGGTTTTCTCCAGGCTTCCAAAAATCATTCACATGAAAGGAAAAAAGAATACGCAGGAAAAAACCAAAACAAAAACAACCGATGACAAAAACGGGCATATCGAAGGAAATGTTACAGCGGCCATCAGTCTGGCCCTGCATCTTTACTTCGATGAAATGCATGACGAAGAGAGTAATATTGTAACCATTAAACAAGTCAGGAAAGCTTATTCGCCCTGGAGTTCAAAAATTTACAGTGTAACCCAAAACTGGCCCAGAAATTAAAATCGCAAAAAAATGAAAAAATATAAATTCACCATTAACGGCAGTGATTACGATGTTAATATAAAAGACATCGAGGACAACATTGCCGAAGTAGATGTAAACGGAACCCGTTATGAAGTGATTTTACACACTGAAATCAAAACATCTAAAACCCCCCGCCTTGTTCGCAAACCTTTGGAAAAACTTCCCGGCGAAGGACAAATAAAAAAGAAAGCGTCTTCGGGAAAACACGAAGTTACCGCCCCACTCCCCGGTACAATTTTAAAACTGAACATTTCGGTTGGAGACATGGTTACCGAAGGCCAAAACCTATTGGTAATGGAAGCCATGAAAATGGAAAACCAGGTGCAAACGACAAAAGGTGGCGAGGTAACATCCATAAAAGTTAAGGTGGGTGATTCTGTACAGCAGGATGATGTTCTCGTTGAAATTGGTTAACCTCAAAGAATTCAGCAAGATGAGAAAAATACTTCGACTACTTTTTATATGCACAACACTGTTTTCCGCCTTTTTTTCCTACGGGAATGAAAAAGATATCTCAAAAGCCATAACAAACGGCAAATGGGTAAATTACAGCGATGGATATGTGCCGGTGGCTACTTACAATCCAGAAGAAGCAACACCCGGCGAGGAACCGGAAACCGTAAAACGTTTTAAAACCTTCGGATTTGAGACCAACAACACGTTTACGCTCGACTCGGCCAAACAGCGCTATACCGGGCGCTACCGTATTTCCGGCGACAAAATCATCCTCGATTTTAATCCGGTTGTAGTTACGCACCTGCGAAAAAATGCAGATCCGAACACATCGTCAACCGATTACCAAACCGAAAAAGAAACGGTAAAACTTCCGCAAAGAACACTCTACCTTGCCGCCGACGGGAAACTGTCCGGCGACGGATTTCGGTACAAAAACTATAGCGGCGCCGTTTCGGGGCTACTCAATTTTTACGAATTTTCAGGTTTCTCCAACGTAACCTGGAAACACCTGGTGATGCTTGTTGTCGGGTTAATTTTTATATACCTCGGCATTCGGTATGAATTTGAACCGCTGCTGTTGGTACCTATCGGATTTGGAATTCTGATTGGGAATATCCCTATGTTTCAGGCGGTTGATTTTAACCTGAAACTGGGAATTTACGAGCCGGGCTCGGTAATGAACATCCTCTACCAGGGTGTGGTTCAGGGCTGGTATCCGCCGCTTATTTTTCTGGGTATTGGCGCCATGACCGATTTCTCATCGCTCATTTCAAACCCAAAACTTATGCTTTTGGGCGCAGCCGCACAGGTGGGTATTTTTCTTACCTTTTTGGGAGCGCTTTGGCTGGGATTTGCGCCGCCGGAGGCAGGTGCAATTGGAATAATCGGCGGAGCTGACGGTCCAACGGCAATTTTTATTTCGTCGAAACTGGCCAATGGCATGAATGTAATGGCCAACGGCGAGGTCGTAAAAAACCTTATCGGGCCTATTGCCATAGCAGCTTATTCCTACATGGCGCTGGTACCTGTAATCCAGCCTCCTGTAATTAAGCTGCTTACATCAAAAAAAGAACGACGGATTAAAATGAAACCTCCGCGTGCAGTTTCCAAACTGGAAAAAATTCTGTTCCCGCTGGTTGGACTATTGTTAACGGCTTATATCGCGCCGTCGGCATTGCCGTTGTTAGGGATGCTGTTTTTCGGCAACCTTTTAAAAGAATCGGGCGTTACCAAACGTTTGGCCAATACTGCAAGCAATGCTTTAATCGATGTAATTACCATTTTACTTGGTATAACTGTTGGCGCATCTACCCAGGCCGATGTTTTTCTTACACCGTCTTCCATTAAAATATTTGCACTGGGAGCGGCCTCATTTGTGGTTGCCACTGCCGGTGGTGTTGCGGGTGCAAAACTGATGAATGTTTTTATGAAGAAAGGGAACAAAATCAATCCGATGATTGGAGCATCGGGTGTTTCCGCTGTTCCCGACAGTGCGCGTGTGGTACAGCACATGGGATTAAAAGAAGACCCGACAAACCACCTGCTGATGCACGCCATGGCGCCCAACGTTTCGGGTGTAATCGGCTCGGCTGTTGCTGCAGGTATTTTATTAAGTTTTCTGATGTAAACTTCCTGGGAAAAAACATAAAAAAAGACAGAAACTTTCGAAGCTTCTGTCTTTTTTATTTTGATTTGATTGATCTTACACCATCGGGTATTTTTTAAACACGTCTTCCGATTTCATCAATATATCGACATACTGACCCCGCTGATAAACAAAAGGATCTTTTAGATTTTTGCGCGAAAGTTTTCCCCTGAAATCGTCGAGGGATTTGAATTCATGCTCGTCCATCCAGCGATTTAAATCCATCAGAATATCTGAAACTACCTCCGGTTTGTTTTTATAAACTGTACTGACCAACTGAACGGTATCTGCACCGGCAAGGATCAATTTTATAACATCTTTTGCATTATATACTCCCCTGCCCGCACAAATGCTTCCGTCGAGGTTTCCATAAAGCAAGCCGGCAAAACGCAGAGCCAGCAGGTGGTCTTTACGGTTACTCAAATTCCAGGCATAATAAAATTCCTGGTGGTCCAAATCAATGTCGGGATGAAAAAACCGGTTGAAAAGCACATAAGCGTCTGCTCCGGCTTCGTCAATTTTCTTGATAAAATTCAGCGGATTGGAGTAAAACAAACTTAATTTAACACTCACCGGAATACTGACAGCCTGTTTTACAGCCTCTACAATCTGAACCTGCTTATCTTCAACAGATTGACCCGAAACTTCGAAATATCCCGGCTCGGCATATAAATTAAGTTCCAGACCATCTACACCGGTTTTTTCCAGTTCCCTGGCATATTCAACCCAGGTTGGTTCATAAATAGCATTTAAACTCGCAATAACAGGAATGTTTACACTCTTTTTCAGTTTCTCCAGGTTAAACAGGTGTTCTTTGGGTCCTGCATGTTCGATGTTTGGAAACAGCCTTTCCATCTCCGCATTCCGGTATTCATACTCCTTTAAATCTTCCGACATTTGCAGGTCTTCCAGCTGAACCTGTTCTTCGAAAAGCGATTTATAAACGATGGCGCCAATTCCGGCTTCTTCAAGTTGTTCCGGAACACCAGGTTTCATCGACAGATTGCACGAGCCCAAAATAAGCGGGCTTTTCAGTTTTATACCCATGTAGGTAGCAGAAAGATTTGCCATATTCATTGATTTTTTAATTCTTATTCTATTTAAAAAACTAAATATAAAAAGATTTTGTTCAAGAATGATTTTAAATAACTTCAAATTATCTTCAAAAAAATCTATGGGAAATATACTGAAAGAATCAGGAAGCTCCAAAAAAGGGTTAAAAAAGCCACCTGCATGGCATACAGATGGCTTTCCCGAACGGATTCAAAACCGGGTTACAATAAACTCAATGTAACGGTTAAGCCGGCCATAACAACCGAAACCATTGTCATCAGCTTAATCAAAATATTTAGCGAAGGCCCTGAAGTATCTTTAAACGGGTCGCCAACTGTGTCGCCAACAACGCCGGCTTTGTGGGCTTCTCCACCTTTACCGCCGTAATTTCCTTTTTCAATAAACTTTTTGGCGTTGTCCCACGCACCACCGGCATTATTCATAAAAACCGCCAGTGTAAATCCGGTTGTAAGACCACCTGCAAGTAATCCGACCACACCGGCCACACCCATTGCAGCGCCAACTATTACCGGAACGGCAATTGCTACCAACGAAGGCAGTAACATTTCGCGCTGGGCACCTTTGGTCGAAATTTCAACACATTTTGCATATTCCGGAGTTCCCGAGCCATCAAGTATTCCTTTTATCTCGCGGAACTGGCGGCGAACTTCGTCAACCATGGCGCCTGCCGCCCGGCCGACCGCTTTCATAGTCATTGCACTAAATACAAACGCCATCATAGCTCCGAGGAAAATACCTCCGAGAAACAGCGGGTTGAACAGCGTAATATCGTAAGCAGCGGAAAACTGTTTTACTGAAGCCGTTGAAATTTTTATAACTTCCACTCCCTCTTCTACCGCCGGCGCAATGTCGTTATAAAAAACATAACCTCCTTTGGTTACAAACCCTTCGCCTGCTTTTGCAATTTTATCGAACCATAGCCTGACTTCTTCCATGTAGGCCGAAATAAGTGCCATAGCAGTAAGTGCTGCGGAGCCAATTGCAAATCCTTTTCCGGTGGCTGCTGTTGTGTTTCCAAGCATATCGAGTGCGTCGGTCCGTTCGCGTACCTGCGGATCAAGTTCGGCCATTTCGGCATTTCCACCGGCATTATCGGCAATCGGTCCGAAGGCATCTGTGGCGAGCGTAATTCCAAGTGTTGAAAGCATTCCCACTGCAGCAAAGCCAATCCCGTAAACGCCCATGGCAAAATGCTGTGCGCCCCCGGCGGCCCAGAATGCGCCCATAATTCCCAACACGATGGTAACAACAGGAATCCAGGTGGAATACATGCCAACGGCAATTCCGTCGATAATCGTAGTAGCTGGTCCCTGCTGGGCTTGTTTTGCAATACCTTTGGTAGGTTTGTATTCATCCGAAGTAAAATACTCGGTGGCCTGGCCGATAATTACGCCGGCAGCAAGACCAATAACAACTGCCCAGAAAACGCCCCAGGTTACCCAGCCAATCATTACCAAACCTATCATTGCAATTAAAACCAATACCGAACTTCCGCCAGTTCCCAGTAAAAGTGCATTCAATAAAGTTTTTTGCGATGCCGACTCTTTGGTGCGCACCATAAAAATACCGACAATAGAGAGGATTATACCGATTGCAGCAACCATCATTGGCGCCAGAACGGCCTGGTACGCTGTAAGACCGGCATCTTTCATAACCAATGCGGGCAACGAAGCACCCAACGCGGCAGTAGCCAAAATAGAACCGGCATACGATTCGTAGAGGTCGGCGCCCATACCGGCCACATCGCCCACGTTATCACCTACATTGTCGGCAATAGTTGCAGGGTTGCGCGGGTCGTCTTCCGGAATACCGGCCTCAACTTTACCAACCAGGTCGGCGCCTACGTCGGCAGCTTTAGTATAGATTCCCCCGCCAACACGGGCAAACAACGCCTGCGTGGAAGCGCCCATTCCGAAGGTAAGCATGGTTACCGTAATTTCAATCAGTTTGACCCTTTCTCCGGCAGTGTTGATAAGTCCGTCTGTTACATACTCAGGATGAGCATGTACCAGGTTCAACCCCAAAAAGTGCAAACCGTTGGCCATGTTGTCGGGCGTGTAAACATACTGATTCAAAATCCAAAACCAGGCTGCAATGTCGAGCAGTGCAAAACCTACCACTACCAGGCCCATAACCGCACCACTGCGGAAAGCTACCTGCAAACCTTTGTTTAACGACTGTGATGCACCGTGAGCAGTACGTGCCGAGGCAAAGGTGGCCGTTTTCATGCCGAGAAATCCACAGAGACCCGAGAAAAAGCCACCGGTAAGGAATGCAACCGGAACAAAAGGATTCTGAACATTAAAATAAGCCATAATGGTTAACAACGCAAACAAAATAATAAATACAATGGTTACAACCCTGTATTGGCGTTTTAAATAAGCCATTGCGCCCTCCCTTACATACTGCGCAATCTCTTTCATACGGGGAGTACCTTCCGAATTCTTCATCATCGATTTGAAGAAAAACCAGGCAAAAACCAGTGCAAGAATGGAAGCAAATGGAACTAAAATAAATATGCTACTCATAAGATGATAATTTTTATGTAACAAACGTTACGGTTTAGATCAAAATTTCTGTTTTTTATTTCGAATAAAAATTAAAGTCTGGTTATTGTTGCAAAAAAATTTCTCCAACAGACAAAGATAAATTTTAAAATGAAAAGCCAAATTTCAGCGCAACGAATTCCATTAGGATTGAAAATTAATTAACACTTCTGCTCAAATATGTATAAGTGCATGCTGTTCTTTTCCATTCATCAAAACTGTCAGTGGCTCTTCAAATTCAACATGTTTAATAAAGCCGGTTTTGTTTACCAGTTTTTGATGTTTCAAAATATCCAGGTTCAGTTTTGCACTTTTTGTATTATGCGGGACCGAAAAATACCCCACATTCATTGAAGTTACGTTATGGAAAAAATGAGACCCCAAAGAAGCATCCAGCGGAAAATTGGCTAATCCCATTTCTACGATTACCCTCGCCTTTGAAATATGCGCCCACAATACGGGAATTCCGGTAAACGGATCGCGCGAGCCCCACCTACCAGGCCCGATTAAAATGTATTCTCTGTCGTTGCGTTCAAAATACTGATTCAGTTTACTGATTTCGGCGGCCATTTGCCGGGTTTTGGTTTTATCGAACGTCTCCGGATCAACATATACCACGTCGCTGATAGTATCGATTTTTCCATTCCCCATTCCACGTTCGGCATACATAAACACTTTTTCTTCGTCAACCTCGCCTATATTAATGTCGATTTGCTGTTCTACCCTAATGAGCGGTTTTATTTGCAGCAGATAAAAAGCAGGCACTCCGTTTTCTTTGGTATCCAGGTCGAGGGCATATTCGATTTCAACCGGCGATCCCATTGCCTCCTTAAAAAGTTTCAGCAAAATCTGCAATGTTTCAGCCAGCGGCAAGTAGTTATATTTCAATATATTGGCAAAATCAATCACCCTGGGGCCATCCCCGTGGATACCCGGAACCAGGTCGTCGTTTTCCATTAAATAAGTAGAGGCTGAGTGTTCCAATGTTCCGTCCTGCTCTGCTTCCCTGATGCGGTATTTTTTGATAAATGCATCTTCTCCCTCCGAAACGAGGTCGATTTCCGAGACTGCCAAATCGATGGTATAAAAATCTTTCTGGGAATTGCGAAGGAGATCACCGATTGTTGTAGGATTAATGGTGGGGTACCTGGGACAAAATCTGAACGAATTTTCGCCCCCAACCACATACATGCCCAGGCCAACAGCGGCCACAGAAAAACCATCTTCGGGTTTCATGTACGAAACAGGATAATAATTGTATGATTGTGCAACACCTGAAATGGTGGGGTAATATTTATTGTTGTAATTCTGCCCCACAACCTCCTGAATGACCACTGCCATTTTTTCTTCTTCTATTTTATAATGAATAGCATCGAAATAGGCTTGTGCCGACTCTGTAAAAATACTCGAATAGACCAGTTTGACTGCGGTTTCAAGCTGCCTGTAGCGCACCTCGGTGTCAGGGTGGTTATTGGGAATCAGATAAGTTGCATACACACCGGAAAAAGGCTGAAGAAGTGAATCTTCGAATAATCCGGAAGACCTTACAGCCAGCGGTTTGTTCACCTGTTTAACGTATTCCATCAGGCGTTCCTTTATTTTTTCATCAAATTCTGAATCGAGGAAATGCTGCCGGATGGAGTTATAATCGTTGAGAGAATAAATATCTTCATATAAATTATTGGTTTCTACAAACTTATCGAACTCGAGTGCGCCAATAATTGCTGTTGCAGGTATGCGGATGTTCATTTCGGGAATCAGCTTGGGAAAGTCGATATTTTCGATAAAATTACAGATGAATGCGATTCCACGACCTTTGCCACCCAACGATCCTTTTGCCAAACGTATAATCAAACGGTTTGAAGTTAACAATGAGCGATCGAAATTCACGATTGTCCCTTTCAATTTTTCGAAACGGGATGTTTTAAACACTTCGAGACAAAAATGCCTAAGTTCCTCTGCCGATTTAAAATCTTCGGTTTTAATGGGGCGCAACAGTTCTGCCATATTAATTTCACCACGTGCCATAAGCCAGGTAGAAAACGAATTCCGTTTTCCGTGATAAAGCAAAGCTTCGGCCGGAATCTCCCTGAATTTTTCCTGAAACTCCACAAGGTTTTCTGCTTCGGTGATGGGTTTACCGTCTTTCCCTTTAAAAACGAAGTTTCCAAACCCCAGCCGCCGGTAAAGAAAATTCAAAATGTCCATGGACAAACTCTCGGAATTTTTATTGATAAATTCTGCCTGAATTTCCTTTGCCCGCACTGCATTTGAGATATCCTGAGACTGAAGTAAAACCGGAATGGGATATTTTAACGTGTTTTTGGCATACTTTAGCAACTCTATACCGGCTTCACCATCCTCTTTACCTGCTTTTTCAAATTTAACATCGGAAACCACACAAAGCATATACCTGCGGTAGCTGTTAATTATCTGAACAGCATCTTCGTAGGTGTCCACAAGAATTACCTTGGGCCGTGCCCTCATTTTCAAAATTTTATGCAACTCATCTTTGGCATCTTCCTGTACCAGAATCTGGGTTTGGGTCATTATGGTGGTATAAAGCATGGGCAGATAACGCGAGTAATACTGAATGCTGTCTTCCACCAGCAGAATCACGCGCACATTTCCGTTTTGGGTGTCGCGCGCAACATTCTTTTTATCCTCGATGTATTTAATCATGGCCAGAAACACATTGGAGTTTCCGTTCCATACAAAAATCCGGTTGATAAAATCAAGTTTCCTTCCTTCGGCCTGGAAATACCGCAGGTCTGAATTGTTGTTGGCCAGCAGCAAAAGCGGAATGCGGGGCCTTAGTTTTCCAATAGCCCGCGCCGTTTCAACCGCTGCATTTTTATCCAGGCCTGCCATAACAATAATCAGGTCAAAATCTTTGTGTTCAAGTGTCAGTAAGGCATCTTCAGTAGAGTTTACGCTTGTAAAACGAGGCGCTGCATATAAGTTCAACTGCAGGTATTCTCCAAAAATTTTATCGCTGAACTGTCCTTCCCGAACAATGGTGTAGGAATCGTAAAGCGTAGCTACGAGCAAAACTTCCTTCACCTTGTACGGCATAAGTTCCTGGAAAATATCGCGGTCGGTTTTTTTTCGTTTGTAAATACTTGCCAGTGTTATTTCGTCGATGTCGATACTCATATTTTTCAATTTTAATCCGCTGAAATTAGCGATTTTTCAGAAAAGTTTTGCAGAAATTGCAAAGTTTGAAAATGGAAAAGGTTCTGTCAAAACAACAGAACCTTTTCAAATAAAATGTATCTATACTTTTCATCAAAGTTTATGAATAACCAGCCCTGAGCGCAGTTTGGGTTCGAACCAGGTGGTTTTTGGCGGCATAATATTGCCGCTGTCCGCAATGTTTATGAGTTGCTGCATAGCGACAGGATACAATGCAAAAGCGGCTTTCATTTCGCCCGAGTCCACACGTTTTTTCAGTTCGGCAAGTCCGCGTATTCCGCCTACAAAATCGATTCGTTTTGAGGTGCGCAGGTCGGTAATACCAAGCAGCGGATTCAAAACCTGGTTCGATAAAATGGTAACATCGAGCACACCGATGGGATCATCGTCGTTAAACGTGCCTTTGCGTGCCGTTAATTTGTACCAGTTTCCGCCAAGGTAGAGACTGAACTCATGTAAACGGGCCGGTTTATAAATTTCGGCACCCATTTTTTCCACCTCGAATGCGTTATTCAGTTCGGCTAAAAAACCGGCTTCCGAAAGCCCGTTCAAATCGGTAACTACGCGGTTGTAGTCGATAATCTGCAACTGGTTATCCGGAAAATGGACCGCCATAAAATAGTTATATTCTTCTTCGCCTGTATGATTGGGATTTTGTGCTGTTTTTTCCAGCCCTATCCGGGCAGCCGCAGCCGTGCGGTGATGCCCGTCGGCCACATAAGTACAGGGTACTTTGGTTGCGAAAAGTTCCTGAATGGTTTTGTTTTTTTCAGCGTCGTTAATTACCCAGAAATGATGGCCGAAACCGTCTTCGGCAGTAAAATCGTAAACAGGTTCGTTGTTCGTGACAACTTCATTTACAATCGCATCAATTTCGGGAACGGCTTTGTAGGCGAAAAAAACCGGTTCGATATTGGCATTCAGGTAGCGGGTAAGCACCATCCGGTCTTCTTCTTTTTCGGGCCGGGTCAGTTCATGTTTTTTTATCAGCCCATTTTCATAATCGGCACAGGAAGCGCCGCCAACGACTCCGTATTGTGTACGCCCTTTCATGGTTTGGGCATAGATGTAATAGTTCGGTTCATCGTCCTGCACCAGCCATCCTTTTTCCTGAAAAGCTTTAAAGTTTTCCAGCGCTTTATTGTAAACGGCATCCGAATGAATATCCGTCACACCCGGGCACTCGATTTCGGCACGGGTGATACGCAATAACGATTTTTCCTTTCCTTCAGCCAATTCCGCAGCCTCCTGCGAATTCATCACATCGTAGGGCAGGCAGGCCAGTTCTTCTGCAATTTCTTTCGGAGGCCGCAACCCCCTGAATGGTTTTACATTTGCCATATTTCTATTTATTCACTTTATAACTTACATCCCCTTTTTCAAAAAAGGCGACTATTTGTTCAGCCGCGGCAACACCTGCATTAATGTTTGCTTCGGCAGTTTGCGCACCGGCTTTTTTGGGTGTAAAAAAATAACGCCCTTTAAATTTTTCAGCAAACTCGTTTTCGCATTCAGGTGTAATGTCCGACATGTATTTAATATTTGGTTTTTCTTCCATAATTTTTACGAGGTCGGGTTCGTTAATCACCTCTTTTCTGGCTGTATTTACAATAACAGCGTCGTCTTTCAGATGTTTTAAAATCTCGTAACTTACCGATTTAATGTGTTCTCCGCGCGCCGGAACATGAATGGAAACCACATCGCTTTTTTCGTAAAGTTGTTCCAGCGATTTGGTCACTTTTAAACCGATTGCAGCTGCGGCCGCTTTGCTGTACCGGGTATAAACAATCACTTTCATTCCCATTGCGCGGGCGATGCGGAAAACATTTCTTGCCACGTAGCCAAACCCATGCAATCCCAGTGTTCGTCCGCGCAGTTCGCCGCCGGGTTTCCCCGAAAACATTTCCCTTATGCCAAAAATAGCCAGTCCAATAGCCAGTTCGGCAACGGCATTGGAGTTCTGACCAGGAGTGTTCATTACCACCACATTTTTGGCTGTAGCAGCATCGCAGTCGATATTGTCGTATCCTGCGCCGGCCCGGACAACAATCTTCAGTTTCGGTGCTGCTGTAAAAACTTCGGTATTTACAATATCGCTTCTTACAATTAAGGCATCGGCATCGGCAACAGCTTTAAGCAGCTCTTTTTGGTCAGTATAGTTTTCGAACAGAACCAGGTTGTAATTGTTTCCGGCTTTTTCAAAAATTTTACTGATTTTTTTTATCGCCACAGGGGCGAACGGTTTTTCGGTTGCAATTAAGATTTTTCTCATCACTCAATTTTTTTTTTTTAGAAAAAATGCAGGATTCTCACCCTGCATTTTTTTTATTTGTTTTTTTCGAAATCCTGCATGGTTTCAACGAGTGCTTTTACACTCTCAACAGGCATCGCATTGTAAACGGAAGCCCTGAATCCTCCAACCGATCGGTGTCCCTTAATTCCCACCATTCCTTTCGAAGTGGCAAAATCCAGAAATTCTTTTTCCAGTTCGGCATATTCCGGCGCCATAACAAAAGTGATGTTCATGCGCGAACGGTCTTCAGGATTGGCAACTGTTGGAACGAACAGTTTATTTCGCTCCAGTTCATTGTAAAGCAGATTGGCTTTTTCGATGTTCACTTTTTCCATGGCTTCCACCCCCCCGTTCTCTTTCAGCCAGCGCAGCGTTTGCAAACCGGCAAAAACCGGAAGTGTAGCCGGGGTGTTAAACATGGACCCGGCATCGAT
>CAZXHP010000001.1:0-12712 GCA_964639655.1 uncultured Mariniphaga sp. | reverse complement strand
TTGCCCATCAGGTTGTAGGGAACCATTAAAAACTGCAAACTGGCGCCTCCCTGCAGGAAAAGCACCGAATAGCCTTCGGGCACATGTAACAGTTCTTTAACCAGCGCACAGGCCTCGTCCATCACAGCAACAAACTCTTTGCTCCGGTGCGAAACCTCCATTACCGAAAGGCCGGTACCTGCAAAATTTATTACAGCTTCGGCTGTTTTTTCTTTGGTAAACTCGGGCAAAATTGAAGGCCCGGCGTAAAAATTGTGTTTCTTCATTCTTCCAACTTTTTAGGTGAATTAATAAAATCTTGTTCACAAACACCCGGTTCAAATTTCGGAAAACACAGGTGAATTGCAGATGAGAAAAATCATTTTAGTGGACACAAATTTATCTGATTCCTGAAAAGAATACTCTTTTTTGAGAAGAAAAAAGAAAATCGGGGGTTATTTAATCTTGAATTAAATAAAAGGCAATTTCACAATTTCGGCAGGAATCGTTTTATTTCTGATTTTTACATAAATACCGGTGCCAAATGCCGCATATTCCTTTGCCACATAGCCTAAGCCAATTCCTTTACCCAGCACCGGCGACATAGTACCGGAGGTCACATTTCCAATAACATTCCCGCCGGAATCGGCCAGTTCGTACCCGTGACGCGGAATTCCCTTTTCCAGCAAAACAAACCCACGGAGCCTCCGGGAAACGCCTTCGTTCTTTTGCATCATCAGAAAATCGCGATCGATAAACTGCCTCCCGTTGTTAAATTTGGTAATCCATCCCAGACCCGCTTCAATGGGCGATGTAGTGTCGTCAATATCATTTCCGTAAAGGCAATAGCCCATTTCCAGGCGCAGGGTATCGCGCGCACCCAACCCGATGGGTTTAATACCAAATTCTTCGCCAGCCTTAAAAACAGCGTTCCACAGTTTTTCCACATCTTCGTTTTTGCAGTACAATTCAAAACCGCCGGCTCCGGTATAACCTGTCGCAGAAATAATTACATCCTTAATTCCGGCTATTTCTCCGGTCACAAAGCTGTAAAACTTAATTTCCTGCAAATTCACGGCGGTAAGTTTCTGCAATGTTTTTTCGGCATTTGGGCCCTGCACGGCCAACTGGCTAACCTTATCGGACACATTTTCAAGTTCGGCGCCAAATTCATTTTGCCGGTTCATCCAGTCCCAGTCTTTCTGAATGTTGGAAGCATTAACCACCATCAGGTATTTTTCTTCATCGAAACAGTACACCAGGAAGTCGTCAACAATGCCGCCTTTACCGTTGGGGAAACACGTATATTGCGCCTGCCCCTTCCGGAGGACCGAAGGATCGTTGGAAGAAACCTTTTTAACCAAATCGAGCGCCCCCGGACCTTTTACCCAAAATTCCCCCATGTGGGAAACATCGAAAACACCGACAGCGTTGCGAACCGTCATATGTTCATGTTTGATTCCGCTGTATTCCACGGGCATTTCGTACCCGGCAAATTCCACCATTTTTGCGCCGGCTTGTTTGTGTATCGCGTTCAATGCAGTCAGTTTCATATTTTTCTACACTATTAGAATTATGCAAAACTAAACTATCGGCGAATTATCACACATGAAATATATCATCGTTTTCCAGAATGGTAATTCAAAAAATTAATATAAATTGCGACCGAATTTTCTAAGAATAGATGGACGGACAATTTAACCACGTAAGCCTCGACTATTTAGACGATATTGCCGGGGGTGACTTTAATTTCAAAAAAGAATTGATAGGGATTTTTATCAAACAAGTTCCGGAATTTATGAAAAATCTTTATCATTTTCTAAAAAGAAAAGAATACGAAAACCTGGCGAAAGAAGCGCATACGGCAAAATCGTCGGTGCTAATTTTTATGATGGAGGAAACAGGGAAAGACCTGAAAAAGATTCAACTGCTGGCAGAAAACAACGAGATTGAAACTATTCCTTCACTCATTGAAAAAGTAAAAAATGAACTCGAGGCGGCCTCGGAAGAACTAAAAACATACGTCAGCAAATCCGAGGTAATCAGATAATTAAAGTCTCTTAGCTGTCTTCGTGTAATCCGCACTCTTTTCCTGAATTATGTTCCCACCACCACCGGCCGGCGCGAAAATCTTCACCGGGTTTTATGGCCCTTGTGCAGGGTTCGCAGCCAATGCTCACGAAACCCCTGTCGTGCAACACATTGTAGGGAACATTATTTTCCTTTACATACTGTTTCACATCGTCGAGACTCCATTCCAGCAGCGGGTTGTATTTTATGATTTTATTTCCTGCATCCCATTCAAATTCTTCGAGACCGCTGCGATTGGCCGATTGCGACGCACGCAATCCGGTAATCCAGATTTTATGGCCTTTTAAAGCACGTTTCAACGGAATAACTTTGCGGATATGGCAACATTCTTTCCTGTTTTCAACCGATTCGTAAAAACTGAAAGGCCCTTTTTCATTCAATAATTTTTCCACTTTATCGGCGGGCGGAAAAAAAGCTTTAATCGGCTTTCCGTATCTTTCCAGTGTGCTGCGGAAAACCTTGTATGTTTCTTCAAACATACGGCCGGTATCCAGCGTCACCACCTCAACCGGCAGGCCGTTTCTGAAAATCATGTCGGTAATTACCTGGTCTTCGTAACCAAAACTGGTTGTAAAAACAATCTTCCCTACGTATTTTTCAACCAAAAATTCCAGTTTTTCCAAAATAGATTTTCCGGTCAAATCTGTTTGAAGTTGTTGTATGATTTTGTCCTCGTGCATTATTTCCCTCCTTCGTTTATTCAGTATCCTGCAAATATAAAAATTGAATTGAATTACTCCACAAACAGCACCAATCCTTTCAAATATTCCCCTTCAGGATGGTAAATGTTTACGGGATGATCGGACGGCTGAACAAGCTGATGCACAATACGTACGGTACGACCTGCTATGGCTGCTGCTGTAAATACTGCTTCGCGAAAACGGTCTTTCGAAACCACCTGCGAACAGGAAAATGTAAACAAAATTCCGCCACTCCTGATTTGCTCAAATGCCCGTGTGTTAATGCGTTTGTAACCCTGTAAAGCTTGCGGCAATGTAGTGCGGTGTTTGGCAAACGCCGGCGGGTCGAGAATAATTAAATCGTATTTTTCCTGAATCTCTTTCAGAAATTCAAATGCATCGGTTTTAAATGCCTCGTGGCGGTTATCTCCCGGAAAATTTAATTCCACATTTTCATTGGTCAGGTCGATGGCCTTTGCCGAAGCATCTACCGAATGAACCGTTTTTGCCCCACCCTGCATGGCATACACCGAAAATCCGCCGGTGTATCCAAACATGTTCAGGACGTCGCGGTTTTTGGCATACTGCTGCACCAACAGCCGGTTTTCGCGCTGGTCGATAAAAAAGCCGGTTTTTTGCCCGGTTTCCCAATCTACCTTAAACCGGAGCCCATATTCCCGCACTTCATTGTTTCCCGGATTTCCAACCAGCAATTCGTCTTTGGGCTGAATTTTTGCCTTAAACGGTAAGGTTTTTTCGCTTTTATCGTAAACCGCTTTGAGGTTTTCGCCCAATACCTCCTGCAGAGCTTTAACCAATTCATTTCTAACAAAGTACATTCCCACCGAGTGCATTTGCAGCACCGCGGTTCCATTGTAAAAATCCACAATCAGACCGGGCAAACCGTCGCCTTCGGCATGAATAAGCCGGAACACATTTGTTGCAGTATCTTTTCCAAACCCCAGACTTTGGCGGTATTCCCAGGCTTTTTGAATTTTGTTTTTCCAAAAATTATAGTCCGGTTCTGTTTCAGTAAACGAAACTATGCGCACTGCAATGGAACCAACCTGGTAATGGCCAACTCCCAGAAATTCGTCTTTATTGGAATACACCACAACCAAATCGCCTTCGGCGAGCTGCCCGTAAACTTTTTTTATGGCACCTGAAAACACCCAGGGGTGAAACCGTTTCAGCGACTGATCTTTGCCCGATTTCAATACAATTTTAGTATATGCCTGCGCCATCGTCAGTTTTTTGGAAAATTCCGGTAAATTTTCAGTGCTGTCCAGGCATCGGTAGCCGCATAAATTTGCTGTGCTTCGGTTAATTCCTCCGCCTCCCAGTTGGAAAGCTGCTGCGACTTTGAAATGCGAAATCCCAGCACAATGGCGGTGAGTTTTTTCAAACTGAAATTCTGAATACCCACATCTTTGGCATAGTCCTGAAGTTCGACAAAACCTGCGGGGTTAAACTTCGAAATGTCCTGCAGCCCTTTTATATCGTCGCGAATGGCAACGCCCGGCTTAATAATATTCGGACTGGCCAAAATTTGTTTTATGGATGCGGGTAATCCCAGTTTATTTACACGGAATAAAAAAGCTTCGTTGGCTGTTGATAGTTGTAACAGTGCGACTTTGTTCACCACACCTTTTTTAAAAGATGGCTTTGTTTCGGTATCGAACCCAATAATGGGCTGGGTTGAAAGAAACTCGGCAACATCGTTTACCTGCCCGGGTCTGTCGATAACATAAATATCTCCCTCAAACCACCTGAGTGGCAGATCGGTTAATTCTTCTTTTGATATACTTTCCTTAAACATTTTTTACTCCTCATCTGATACGGTACCCCAAAACCGGTCGAGCCATTCGGGGTTTCCTTTTCCGGGTTTTAGTTCATCATCATCACTTTTGCCGCCATCGGCAGGAAATTCAGTTCCATCGACAATCAGTTTATGAACGGGCCGCAATACATTGACCAGCCGCTGTCCCCAAAAATCTTCGAAATGAAAAACACAATCATACAACGCATCGTTCATTATTTCCTCATCGCCCAGGCTGTATGCCGTTAAAAAATCCTTCAAATCCTGATAAATATCCAGCAGGCTTTCCGAAATACTGGCTGTTACCATTTCTTCCCCAAACTGAATATCGGGATCAAACACTTCGTAATAACTGTCGTATTCGCCCAATGCTTCCAGCCATCGCTGTTGCAAAACATTGTAATCCAGTTCTGAAACGTATTTTTCAAGGTTTTCTTCGAGCAGTTTTTCGGCCCTGGGGAGCAATGCAGCTTTAAGATAAAGCAGGGGCAAAACCTTTTGCAGATGTTTGATATTCTGTTCAGCCGGAACGCGACCTGCTTTTTCTATTAGCCCACAATATTCGCGGGCGACAGTTACAAACTCTACCACGTTCTTGCTGTAAACCACTGCATGTAAATCTGCTTCACTCATAAATTTTCTGAAAATGAAAACCGCTGCAAAAGTAATAAAGATTTTCAAGAATGGACAGGGAGATATCCGGAGGGATAATATCGCCAATAAAATTTACAGGGCATTTATTCTTCCAAAAAATAGCGCAGCTGATCCAGCATAATGGGCACATCGTCGCTGTCAACGCCCTGGTTGATTAAATGTAGCAGGTCTTCGCCGAACACCTCCAGAAATTCGGCTTCTGAGAAACCTTCTTTGGAGATAGATTTCCGGTAAAACTCCAGTGCCTTTTTCCGGTTGCCAAGGCTCCACTGCACGTGCCCCATATTCATATAATCGTGCTTGCCGGGCTCGTCTTCGATTAACTGCAGAAAATATTTTTCAGCTTGTTCTTTTTTACCCGTTAAAAAGGAACACCAGGCAATCGGGCGCCACACTTTTTTATTGCCGGGCGCAAGGTATTCTACCTTAAAATAACATTTCAGCGCTTCGTCGTATTCATTCAACTCCAGCAGACAGTGGCCAATATTCAACTGATTGTTAAGATTTTCGGGATCGATTTTTTCGGCTGCCTGGTAATATTCCAGTGCTTTGCCGGGTTGTTTCAGGTTGCGGTAACAAAGTGCAATTTTTTTGAGGTTCCACAACCGGTTAATATCATACAATTCGGCCTTCAAATAGCCTTCCAGCGCTTTTTCAAAATCTCCTTTCTTTTGGTGGCAGTAAGCCAATTTCTGATACAATTCGCCGTTTTTTTCCTTTTCGAGGAACAGTACGAAAATTTCAGCCGCTTCATCGAAATAGTTTTTGGCGAAATAAAACTCAGCGATATTGCGCAATACTTTCGGGTCTTCTTTTAAAATTTCGCCCAATGCCTGTTTATTATGAAAATCGAACCGCCAGCTAAAAATATCTTCGAAATCGTTTTTCCTGGGGAAAAGTTTGTAAAACCGGTACAAATCCTGAACATACTGATTGGAAATGAATTCCGCTTTCCGCCCGGGTTGCGTCAACTCCTCGTCTTCTTCCAGCTCTTTCAACTGGTCCATTTCTGCATTGATTCCCTGTGCCATAAACTCGCGGTTTTCTTTGGGCAAACTCTGAATGCTGAAACAAAACGAATACTTGTCTGAATTACACAAAACCGGCGCTTTGTTCAGCGCTTCCATCAATCGCGTACTGGTGTCGTCACTAAAATCGAGTGCATCGGCAATTTCCGGATTTTCAGGAAAAAACGGGATAAACCAGTTTGCCATTTCGCTGTAAAACGGAAAAGATTTAAGCATGGCAAACGACCCCATAAACACGTCGGCGCCTTCCATCTGGAGTTCAGAAAACTCCTGCATTTTATCCATTAAACCCGGCGAATCTTTGAAAATCTCCTCCCAGTCGGGATTTTTATCTTCCGAAAGTCCTTCTTCCATCAAACTGTCCAGATTGATTTTATCTTTCAGCGTAGGACTTATTTTAATCATTTCAGGAAGTATCTCATCGCGAATACGTTGCTGCAGTTTCTCGGTTTCTTTACTTCGAATAAGCTGAATAATTACACGTTCGAGGTTACGTTTAAATTCAGGATTTTCGTTCAGAATTTTCAAACGCCCGGTAGTTGCCGGGAAAAACCGCAACCGTGCGTCGTAACGGTATAGGTTGAGCAACAGACCAACCAGCGCCTGCTGGTTCATTTCAGGTTCATCAGCATCGTAAGCATCAAACAACAAAGTGAATTTTTCAGGATCGAAAAAGCGCTGTAAGCTGAGCATTAAGGAAGTAACAACAAAAGATTTGTAAGGCAGCAAAATAACAGGACTTGTAAAGAAGGTGCGTAATGCTTCAATTTCGGCAGATGACAGATTGTCGCTAAACCATATATGATAAAACAATTTGCGTATTTGCCGGAGGTGTGTTTTTGCAGCCGCCATTTGCGCATCCTTGTCAGCAGGCGATTCATCCTGAAGATAAAAATCTTCGACACCGGCAACAAAAGCTTTTAAATCGGTGATCGATTCATTTTTAAACACTCTCTTTCTCTCGTATTCCACCGAAGGAGAAAACCGCAAACGAAGTGCTTCATAAATTTTATCAGCGAGTTCAAAAACAGACACAATCAGCTTACGGTAAACCTTTTGTCGCTCCGGATCCTGTGTTCCTTCCACCGTATATTTCAGCATATAGTGGTAGGTTTCTTCCAGGTTTTGGTATTCGTCGTAATAAATACCCAACCCATTTTCTGCAATAAGCTTTCCCAACATATCGAATGCCGGTTTCAACCGGCGGGCTGCCAGATTACCGCATATTCCGGTGTATTGTTTTTTGAGTTCCTGTTCTGTCATATTCAAATTCTTATTCAAATTTAGAGCAAAATAAGAACTCTTCAAAAAACAAACCAAGTTAAATCGTATGCGGAAATGGCAGAACAGGAATGTTGCCATGCCTGTCATCGGTTAAGCATTGCAGATGCGCCATTGGTAACAGTAGTACCACAACCTGTTTTTGGCAAATTCAGGTAATCGTATTCGACTAACGCTCTTTTTGACGGTTGGTTCTGCCATGTTCCCGTTCAAATCGTAAACATTGACGCCTGCCACGGTGTGATAACCTTCAGTCGTTCCGGCATCAGTAGTGCTAAATCTTCCTGAAGCCCTGACCGCAAAATAAAAAGCGATATATATCGGCCCGAAAATTCACAAATTTTCTGCAACTTTTAATTCCCATTTTGTATTTTAGGCTTTTTATTTGAACAACAGATATTTTATAGCATTCAACAGGCACAATATGAACAACAAGCGTGTATTTGCTTCCGGCTGCTTCGACCTGCTGCACAGCGGGCACGTAGCCTTTTTTAAAGAAGCTTCGCAGTATGGAAATTTATATGTGGGAATTGGCTCCGACAAAACCATAGAGGAGCTGAAAGGGCGCCCAACCGTAAACAGCGAACAGGAACGCCTTTATATGGTTAAAGCCGTGCGCCACGTAAAAGATGCCTTTGTAAATTCAGGAAGCGGCATAATGGATTTTGAAACCGATTTGCGGCGACTTCAGCCCGATGTTTTTGTGGTGAATGAAGACGGCTATTCGCCGGCAAAAAAAATACTTTGCGAAGAACTGGGCATAGAGCTGAAAGTACTGGAACGCATTCCCGATGCCGGGTTGCCGGCCCGTTCCACCACTTCAATAAGGGGTTCGGGAGTTTGTATGCTGCCCTACCGTATCGACCTGGCCGGCACCTGGATTGACCAGCCCTACGTTTCGAAATACCATCCCGGCTGGGCCATTACGCTTTCACTGGAACCTGTAGTGGAATATAACGAACGTTGCGGAATGAGTACTTCTACACGGAATGCCGCAAAAAAAATATGGCCGCACACACTGCCTCTGGGGAAGCCCGAAAAGCTGGCCGAAATGCTGTTCAAATTTGAAAACAATCCCGGCTCGCAATTGATTTCCGGAGCGCAGGATTCCATTGGTATTTGTATGCCCGGACTGGTTCGGCACTATTACGACAATGCCTACTGGCCCCTGAAAATTGAATCTGTCCACAATGACGACATTCTGGACTGGCTGGAAAAACATATTTACATGGTACTGCTCTGGCCGCGCCCGCAGGGGCTCGATTTGCTGGGCAACACCAATATCACTGCCGAAAATGTAAAACGACTCGCCAATGCGGCAGAACGAGCATGGGATGCTATTCTGAAAAAGGACCTGCCGGCGTTTGCAGCAGCCTATCTCGATTCGTTTAACGCGCAAACCACGTTGTTTCCAGCCATGATGAATCCTGAAATTGAGAAGGTGATTGAAAGCTACAAACCGGAAGCGCTGGCCTGGAAACTTGCCGGTGCCGGGGGTGGCGGTTACCTGATTCTGGTGGCCGAAAAACCAATACGCGGCGCCATGAGTATAAAAATACGGCGGAAAGATTCGGGAATCTAAAAAAATAACATGAACGTTCAAAAACACCATCTAATCATTTTCTCCGGCCCTTCGTGTGTGGGAAAAAGTCCGCTGGCCAAAGCGCTGGCCCGGTTTTATCCGGAACTGCACCGCAACATGCAACCGTTGGTTTTATACAACAGCCGTGCTGCCCGTCCGGGTGAAACCGACGGTGTGGATTACCGGTTTCGCCCGCGCACAGAGATAGAAAGGCTAAATGAACAGGATCGTTTTGTGGTGATGGATGTGCGTGGCGATTTGCAGGCGCTCGACCTGCAGGAACTAAAAGAAAACCTGAAAAAAAGCGATGTACTTTTTGAGGGAAATCCTTTTGTGGGCAGGGTCTTACAAACGCATCCGGCGTTGCAAAAAATCAACCGGCTGAGCGTTTTTATGGCGCCGGTTTCCAAAGAAGAAATCCTGTTTTTAAAATCGGTGGAGCCGGCTGTTTCGCTGCCCGATTTTATTACCGATGTTATGCGCAGGAAACTGCTGCGCCGCACCCGTAAACAAAAGGGAGAATTATCGATCAACGACCTGGAGAACATCGAAAAACGGGCAGGCAGTGCATATCGCGAGTTGCAGGATGCCCATCACTTTCAGTATGTCATTCCCAACCACGACGGCGAAGACAGCGAAAACTGGGATGCTTTTTATTACCCGGTTGGCGATGCCCGCAAAGCGCTGCTGGCGTTTGTCTCCCTGCTAAAAAGTGAAAACACGGGTTATGCGGAAAAGTGGGAAATGAATCTAATGGACCAATCCCAAAAATTCTGAATACCCGGATGAACACAAAACACCCGGCGCCTGCAAAAATCTTTCCTTGTACGAATTCAATACAGAAAAAAAAGCAACTTTTTTAATTCTTCCTTCGGGTGCGGGTCACCTGTTTGTTTATTTTATAAGTAAAACCTACCGTAATAAACTCTTTCATCTGGAGTTTGGGTTTAGGCTCCAGGGGTTGTCCGTTGGCGTCCTCAACCGGGAAAAGAACTTTTTCATCGTAAATAAAGTGCACCATCATACGCATGTTAATATGGTCGGTTAACTGCATTACCAAATTATTTTCCCAGTTAATATCGAGGTTCCCCGACGGTTGCAGGTAGTTAATAAACATTTTGTATTTGGTTTCGTAGGTAATTTGCGGCGTCAGGTTTTTTCTCCAGAAAATATCGGTATTTAAACCCGGTTCCCAGTAACTGCGTTTGCCGGATTCAATACCAAAATTGGTCTGGTTTATTTTTACCGTGTCTTTTACAAACACATTTTTGGCTGTGAGTGGCGACAGAAACAGGGAAAAATTGTTGTTGGGTTTGTAATCGAGACCCAGTTTAAAAAATGTTCGGGCCGGCGCCAAAAAGGCTGAAATCGGATCGGGATTATCCGAAGTAGGATATTTGTACCCGTTAAACAACTGGGTTTCGAAGTTAAACTCTGTACTGTAAAACCATTTCTTAAATGCACTAACCCCTAAACGTGAAGTAATTTCAAATTTATCGTCGTTCTTCTGGGTTTCAGCTCCTTCTCCGCCGGGTCTCAGGTAACCGTTACGAATTTCACCCGAATTTTCCCATTTTACTTTTCCGTCGTGCCTTGACCAGTTGGCAAATCCTTTCAAAATAATTTGCAGCGAAAGGGCACTTTGCCCACCTTTTTTCCAGTTTTCGAGGTAAGTTTGCGTAAATCCTACCGTTCCGTCTCCTCCAAGCCTCCAGGGTGTGAGTACCTGGTATTTTTCCTGTACGTTGGTCAATCCGGAGACACCGCGGTTAAGCGTGCTAAAATCAAACTCCTTGGCTTGCCTTGGCCTGAAACGGCTGAAAGTTACGCCGTCGTCAATCAACAACTGCATCGTGCGTTTATCAATACTTTTTACCATCAGCCGCAACGAATCGTTTTGTTCATTTTTAAGCCAAAAACGCGAAAATCCGGTCATGTTATTGCGCAGCAAAACAGATGATTCTTCGCCCGGCAGGTTAGTCATTGTAAAGCGGGTGGTATCCACAAAATCAGCATATTCGGCAAGCTCAGCCACTACAAGATCAATGGAGTCGTTAACCACCGCAACAACCGAATCGTTGTAGTGCTTCAAAACCTGGTAGTTGTTCAATTTAACGGAATCGGTTAATTGTTGTTTACGCCGCGAGAACTCCTGCTCGTACATCCTCCGGCGGTATTCTTCCACAATGGAATCGCGGTAAGCATTTACAACAGAATCATTGTACGCCATTCGCTGTTGTTCAATATAACTTTGTTTTATGCTGTCGAGTTTCAGAAACCGCCTGAAATCGGTGGGCGACTGCATTAAAGAATCGGGAATGACATCGGGCAGCTGCAAACTGTCAGGCAGTTCATAAACTCCCTGATCGAACAACCGGCGCCCCTCACCGGGAGGTATTACCCCGGCCTTTTCTTCCAACCCCGAAATCAGCTGAACCGGAACCGAAAGTTCTTCTTCAAAATATTTTTTGCGCAGGCTGCTGTTTATCAGGTTCATCCGCTGCTCAACGCGTTCAACCGGAAAATAACCGGGTACCGAGAGGCTGTCTTCCACATGTTCAGGTAAACGATACACATATTGGTAGGTACTATCTCCCAACGATTGATTCAACACTTTCAATATGGAATCGAGGGGTTCTTTTTCGATAAAATGAATTAACCCCCGCACCGATTCACCGGTTTTGGGATCTATAACATACCATGAATCATTTTTTTCGAAATACCGCTCGAGCAACCTTAATCCGAGTTTAAGCGTTTGTGTATTTTCTTCCTCCGAATTTCCGGATTGAGCCCGCACCTGAAAAACAAAGTTGAATAAAATGATAGGGAGCAAAACAAAAAGTTTACTTTTTCCTGAAAACATAATTAATTGTATTAACAGCTTTTTCGTCAAAAACGCAAAAATAACATTTATGGTATTCTTTAGTGAATATTTCAGGTTGAAAGTCGAAAAAAAATAAATGTAAAGATTACTTTTCTCAATTTTATTTTTTTCTAACTTTGACACTGATTATGAAATTAAGCCGGTAACTGGAGCTAATCATTAAATTATGCCGTTCAGTAAACATAGCATCCGCCTTATTTCCAGGGGAGACGAAAGAAAGTTCAGATACCTCATGGAGTTTATATCCGACGATTTGTTGCTGTTTGCCATGGGGTTCATCCGAAAAAAAGAAATCGCCGAAGAAATTGTCAGCGATGTTTTTGTAAAAATCTGGGAAACCCGTTACAGTCTTACAGAAATTGATAATCTGAAAGCCTATTTATTTGTCTGTGTTAAAAATTTATGCATTTCCCATATCCGGAAAAACCGGAAAGAAAAACTGATTTCACTGGATGGACTGAATGATTTTCTGGTACCGGTGGTTGAGTGCCCCGAAAGTAAATACATCGATGCAGAAAAGCTGAACGAAATTTACAACGCCATAGAACAACTTCCTCCAAAATGCAAAATGGTCTTTTCGCTGGCAAAATTCAACGGACTTAAATACAAGGAGATTGCTGAAGTTATGGAAATTTCCGAAAAAACCGTAAACAACCATCTGGTTTTTGCGCTAAAAAAACTGAGCGAATCGTTGGGTATCAGGAAAAAAAAGCT